>JAISRA010000069.1 GCA_031273885.1 Endomicrobium sp. | reverse complement strand
TATAATTTACAAATCGCTGAAAGAGCTGTAAATATAGGTTTTGATGAAATACAATTCGATTATATACGCTTTCCTTCAGATGGCAATACAAAAAATTGCAGATACTGCAAACCTCATTCCGTTGATGAAGCTTCAAAAGTCTTAGTAGACTTTTTAAAAGAAGCTAACAAGCGTCTTAAAACTAAAAACACACAAATATCTATTGACGTTTTTGGCTTAACAACAACAGCAACAGACGATATGGGAATAGGACAAAAAATAGTTGAAATGACAGAATGGGTTGATTATGTAAGTCCTATGATTTACCCGTCACATTACGGCAAGTGGAACTACGGTATCGAGAATCCTAACAAAGAGCCGTACAAAGTTGTTTATTATGCTATTGAAGGTGCTTTAAAAAGAATTCCAGTTAAAAAGCTCCGTCCGTGGCTTCAAGACTTTAGTCTTGGGCATAAATATAATGAAGATGAAGTAAAAGCACAAATGCAAGCTTGTTATGATAATAAAGTTGGCAGCTGGCTTCTGTGGAATCCACGATGTATTTATACGAGAGCTGCACTAAAAAATCAATCTGAAGAAAACACATGTCAAGGGAATAGTCCCCCTCCAACACATGAAATATTAAAAAAACAACCAGCTAAAGGACAGTAAAAAACAAAAGGGAGACCATACTTGAAGTTCCATTCTGTTTTAAATTTTTATTCCTCAGATATATTTCTCCTACTGTAGATAACCCTGTCAACCTTAATTTACGTACTGCTTAATAAATTCTAATACCTATACCTCAGGTTTTTCACAAATGCTTCTATTTTTCTGTCTCTTATGTCAGCTCTAATAACTTTAGCCTCCACTTCCTTTACTTCTTTTAAATCAAACTGATTTTCATCAATTTTTCCTGAAGAGACTTTTCTATTATTCTATATTCCATTTCAATAAAAGCACAAAATCCGTTTTAGGATATCTCCAGGGTGGTTTACTTTTACAGTTTTTAGTATCGCCTTTTTCCCATCGATCCATGCCACACGCATACTCAAAGGGATAAAGTGAATCTTTATAGCACAGCCTCAAGCTCCAAAAACACCATAATCCATAATCCAACCAACGTTAACTATTCCTCTTCTAGCCCTGTATGGAATCTTTCATCAGCACAAACAACTCCACAAATAAGGTCATCATGTTCAAAGAAATTTTACGTCGATTTTATCAACTTTTAAACCTGAACCTTTAGCATTTATTTTTTTTGACCCATATTTAGTAAATCTTTATACTACCTTTAAAAAGCGTTAAATTTTGTAATTCTTGATGCTGTTCCGTCTAATATCTCTTATATCTGGCCTTTGTAATATTTTTTAAAAGCATGCATTTTAACTACTTTCGCCTCGTCTTCAACAATATCTTACTATGAGAAACAACTATTTTTTCCTTTTTTGTCAAATTCTATGATTATAAATTTATGTAGCTTTCCAATACTATACTGTGTTCTATTTCTTTTACAAAATTGACATCAACCTGCAAAATATGCAAAGATGCATATTAGTTCTTAGTTCACTGATATTTATAATAAATTCCTTTAATACTATTTCCCTATTAAGAAAGAATAAGCTGACCCTGAGTCTGAGTGTTTACAACTTTTACTTTTACATCAACTTTAAGTATATGAGGTACTTTTCCTTCTTTAAATTCTTTTTTATGAATTATATCTTATGATTTCACGTCTAAATCCACAATAAATCCATCCACATTTTCTTCAATAAATAATAATTACTTCAAGTTATTTTTAAAAATTAGTACTGCAAAACTTATCATGACTTTTCACCAAATCTACCATAAATTTTTATTTTCTATTTTCTACCACGAAATCATACCTTTAATTTTGCTACACTCTGTGGTTTTGCTATTTCTCTCTGATTTAGAACTCAGCAAGTTCTTTTTTCGCCAATCTTTTTTATTATCCCTTCAATCTCTTTTACTATCCAGTTAGGGGTTGACGCACCTGCCGTTAAACCAACGCTTTCTATATTTTTGAACCATTTTTCTTTTAAACTATTAACAGTTTCAATATGATATGTCTGTATCTTAGCCGAGCAAATCTGTGCAAGTCTTCTTGTGTTGCCTGAATTTTTGCCACCAACTACTATCATTAAATCAACACTAGTTGCAAGTTTTTCAGCGGATTTTTGTCTGTCTAGAGTCGCTTTACATATTGTATTATAAACTTTTGTTTTGTAACGTTTCTTTAATACCTTGACAATGTTATTGAAGTTTTTAGGAGTTTGCGTAGTCTGACTTACAATATTCAAATCTCCGCACCCTTTAAATTTTTTTGCCTCTCTTATGTTTTCAATAACAACGCACTTTTCATTGCCATAAGAAACAAGAGCAACAACTTCAGGATGGACTTTTTCTCCAACTAATATTATTGTTTTATCGCTAGATTTTATATCCGTACTTAACTGCTTTACTATATTCTGTGCCCTTTTTACAAACGGGCATGTGGCATCTATTATATTAATTGATTTATTTTCTTCAAGTTTTTTATGAAGCTCAAAAGGTATTCCATGCGTACGTAAAATTATAAAACCACCTTTAACTTTCTTAGGATTTTTTAAAGTTTCTATACCTTGTTTTTTAAGGCGTCCCACTTCCTGCGGGTTATGAATAATCGGACCTAGAGTATATACCTTAAATTTTCTTTTCGCAGTTTTTTCCGCTATATCTATGGCTCTTCTTACACCGAAACAAAAACCAGCATTTTTTGCAATTTTAATTTTCAACTTTTTACTTCCCTCTGTATAAAGACTTCAAATTTATTTATATACTTGCTATTATATCTAAGACTTTTTGTGACAAATTAACATAATCTTTTTTAAGAAATTTTTTTGGAGGATATATAGGTTTTCCATACTTTATTCTTATCCGTTTAAACTTTAACATGTTATTGGTATTTTCTATCTTCACAGGAATTAATGGCACTTGAGCTTTACATGCTACCATTCCTGCTCCTGCCAGTGCCTTACCAAGCTGTCCATTTTTTGAACGGGTTCCTTCTGGAAACATCAAAAGTAAATGCCCTCGCTCTAGAAGTGAAAATGCATATCTCATTGCAGTTATATCTTGGGAATCTCTTTTAACAGGAAAGGCATTTGTTTGCTTTATTATCCAGCCCAAAATAGGAATATCAAACAACTCTTTTTTAGCCATAAAATAGAGAGGACGTTTCATTGCAGATCCTGTTAAGAGAGGATCAAAAAAACTAATATGGTTTGGAGCAATGACAGCTCCTTCGGATTTTGGAATATTTTCAACACCTTCTATACGCCATAAAAATAAGCTGAATACTATTCTAAATATTTGCCTGCCAAACAAGAATAAAATTGACGACTTCTCTTTTATTTGCATATGTTTCTAAAACCTTTATAAAACCACGGTAAAATATGTCGCACTTAATATATACTGTGTATTTAATATGCTTAGCTTATTATCGTTGACGCAATTTACGGCTCTTTACAAAAGAACTTTTATTTATTACTATAACAGAAGCAATCCCCATTTACTTATTTACCACCTGCACTCATTTTTTAATATCCAACCATATTATTTCACTGCATATTTTAAAAAACTGTTATCAACTATTGCAATAATTGTTTCAAAAAGAACTTCTGCAATTAGGTCTCGCTACAATTGAATTATCGCATAAAATTATAACTTTAACCATATACTTTTTAAAACAGAAGTTCTCTTCGTTATTTTAATCCGACTTTTAAAAAAGAGAACTTTGTAGAGTATTCTTCCATTATATGTACATTTACATACACATTTAAGTTTCTAGAAATATTTTTAATTTCTTTATAAACAATTCGTTTTCTTTATGTAAACCTACTGTTACCCTTACCCATTCATGAAGGTCATATTCATCCATCGCTCTTGTTATTACACCATTATTTAGAAGTTTTGTAAACAACTCTTTACCTTTAAGAGGCCTAGCATTAAAAAGAATAAAATTTGCAGCCGATTTAAGATATTTAATATTGAGTTTTTCAAATTCTCGATACAAATATCTCTTTTCTTTTTTAACAAGTTTTTGGCTTTTTGCAACCTGCTCTTTATCTATTATTGCAGCTTTTGCAGCAACCTGCGCCAGAAAATTAACATTGAAAGGAGGTCTTATTCTTTCGATATAATCTACTATTTCCTTACTCGCAAAGCCATAAGCTACTCTTAAACCCGCAAGCCCATAAATTTTTGAGAAAGTTCTGAAAACTATTAAATTAGGATTATTTTTTAAATAATCAAGACCATTCGGATAATCTTTTTCCAAAGAAGCATATTCAAAATACGCTTCATCAAGAATTACAACAGGTTTACTGTCAAATTTATTTAAGGGCAGTTTTTTAAAAAATTCTGAAAGTTCCTGTTTTGTATTATATGTTCCCGTAGGATTATTTGGATTTGTTACAAAAACAGCTTTTGTATTTTTATTACATGCCTTTGCCAATGCCGACAAATCATATGCAAACCCATCTTTCATAGGAACCACCACTGCCTTTGAACTCATAAGCATCACAGCCATACCATATCTTATAAAAGAATGTTTTGAGATCACTACTTCATCTTCAGGATTAAAAAATAATTTGGCTATGAGTTCTATTATCTCATCTCCGCCAGCAGCTACAAAAACATTCTCCGTTGGCAGTAAGTATCGCTCTGATAAAGATTTCTTGAGTTCAAAGGAACTTGAATCCGGATAAAAAAATATTTTTTCCAGATTTGCTTTTATTGCCTTAATAGTTTGCTTGGAAGCGCCTAGAGGATTTTCATTCGAAGCAAGCTTTATAACAGACTTGATCCCCAATTCTCTTTTAAGTGTTTCTACAGGTTTGCCAGCAACATAAGGTTCAAAACCATGACATGCACCTCTAATCATTTTTATTATTCTCATCTTTCCTCTACATCAATCAGTCAATTTATTTATCATTTATACTATATGAAACATTCTTTACTGCTTCTTGTTTAAGTCTGTTCAGGCTACAAACCTCCTTTTAAAACATCTCATTTCTGAATTTTGAATTTTTCTTTAAAATTTCAGCAACTATCACAACCATCGTAATTATTATTCCATATACAAACTCAGACAATTACAGAAATAATTCTTTCTGTACACCGGTCACGTCTATAAGAAAAAAACAAATCTTGTTCATGATATGTACAATATTTTATATCAAAAATTTTATTAACCCCATTTTTTTTTAATTTATTACAAATTATCGAAGACAAATCAAATTTTTTATCTATAAGTTTAACGTTAAATTTTGTTCCTATTTCATAACCCACTTTATAACAACATGAACGAATATGCGGTCCTATATAAACCACGATTTCTTGATACTTAACTGCAAACTTTTTTTTTAATATTCCAAAGGCATTTTCTATTATTCCATCATAAACACTTTTCCATCCGGCATGAATTGCAATTTTGATTTTACTATTCTCAGCAAACATCAGTAAAGGGACACAATCTGCAGTAAAAATACCAAGCATTATATCTTTATTTTCAGTCACTAAACCATCACAATTATCAATAAAACTATTTCTGTTAGAAGAATCTACAACTCTTATATTATTACCATGAATTTGATTTGTAAGCACTAAATTTGCAGGATTTAAATTTACTGAAATAAAAAAATTATTTCTTATTGCTTCATTTTTCATATCACCGGCAGCTTTAGTAGTTGTGAAATGTTTATGCAAAAAACTTTTCTCTGATATAAATTGTTCCATTTTTTTTGATTAATTTGATTAAGACTACAAAGATTTAAGGTATATAACTTCAAAATACCCCAACTACAACAAGATGACAAGAAACTGAAAACATTCAATTCCAACAAAACCACTCCATGTTTGTTTCTCACGTTTCAAGATTGCAAAACAAAGAAAAATAAACACGCAGTGTATCACAAAATAAATTGTTATAGTAGTCTTATTAAATCCTAGGAATTAGGCGTTTACTTTAAAAATTTTGGTTTCCAATAGGTATACGCCGGCTTTGAAGGATCTACATCTTCGGTTTGAGGTAAATCATGCTGTGAAAAAAAATCAGCCTGCGGTTCTTGATTTTTTGCTATAATTTCAGATTCACCATACTTAAAATCGGTTGCGATAATTGTAATTTTAATTTTATCGTCAAGTCTGTTGTCTATAGTATGCCCAAAAAAAACATGTCCGCTAATGCCATAACTTTTAATATCATTAAATATTTCCTGTAATGTTAAGGCCGTAATATTAGAATTTGTCGTT
>JAISRA010000047.1 GCA_031273885.1 Endomicrobium sp. | reverse complement strand
ATTCCCTGTTTACAACAAATTATGTTGAATGTTCTAACATAAGCAAAACTTCCTCCGCAGTCTTTTATACATGCGGTATGTATCTGCTTTAATAAAAAGAGATTTAATTCTTTTCATCTTCTGGTAAGACTTATTTTGGCTTCATTGTTCAAAAAGCTAAATATAAATACGTCTATCTCTGGGGCTATTCGCAATCCTTTTAAATAAAAATAGGCATATATTCACAATTCATTTGCCGCAGCCGTTCTCTTCCATCACACATATCTCATTAACCCTCTCATTGTTTCCCCCGTATAAATAATATCGCGCCTGTGACGGAGGTTCATTACAGTGTATTAAGAAGTGCCTTTTTCCTACCTTTTAAATAACTTAGTTTTCTGCTCATATTTTTACTTTGCTCATCGGCAAATGATTTCTTACAGCTTTGGCATTATTACTTTCCAAATCCCTTTTGCCAAATCTGTTGCTATTATTCGGATCCGTCCTTACTTTCTTGTTCGGATTTGATCTACCACATAAACACACCCTTAACATCTCAGCACTCCTTATTTCTACTGCTTCTTTGCTTTATTAGAAAGAAATTTTTGGATGATATAAAATATTTAAAACCACACTCCAGAATCTATCCCTAATACTGATAATGAATTGCCTAATTTATAAAATTGCTTAATTTTTCAAACAGTTTCTTGAGTTTTGCATACGATTTTCACAAGTCTTATTTTCCTCTTTTTTATATGTGAGCTTTAGGGGTAAAAATTGGATTAATTGGGTGGATGAAAAGATTTTAGTTTGAAAAGAGTGGGAATATGCTAGAATGTTGGCATAGAAAACCAAATCCTCATTTTATAATGCGCCCATAGCTCAACTGGATAGAGTATTTGACTACGAATCAAAAGGTTAGAGGTTCGACTCCTCTTGGGCGCGTGTTTACACTTTTTAAAAAATAAATTATATGTCTGAAAAATTATCCTATTTTAAAAGCTGTTAAAGAAAACCTTACTCTTATTATTTTATGAATTCTTGAATTTGAAAGACATTTCTCTTTTTACTGAAATTGCTTTTTTGTTTTTTACATAATGTGATTACTATGTTGGATTTTTGCTGAAAAATCTTCAAAACTAATTTTATTTGAAAATATAAATTTACAACTTCGAACTGAATAAAGTATTACATAATATAAAATAGGCTGGGTTGGGAACAACTCGATGCAAATTATTTCATATATCATATTTCCTTAAAATTTTAATTGCAGATTTCAAACTGTCTGCTCCAAATACTTGCACTTTGTTCTTATAAGACAAGTTTTTCCACTTTTGAAAGTCTATCTGAGAGAAGTGACATAGATCTCACTTCGCTGTCGGTAAGACTAACTTCGCGATAAAAACTACAATGTTACTAGGACATATAAATCCTGAATTTGCAGGTACTATTGTAAAAGCAGCTGCAAGATCAGTCGAAGCTTCTTTAACTTTTACGCACTTGTTACATTTACGAAAATATCCTGTATCCTGCATTTTAAGAGTAAGATTTAATCTTTTCCCCAGTATTTCTATAAGAATTATTATAATATGACTTGCATCATATTCTGAAACCATTCTGTGAGTGATACTCTTAACGTTAAAGCTTGAACTTCCAAAAGAATAGGTCTTGTACTTTCTTCCATTGTTGCTATAGTTACAATATTTTCAGCAGCATTTACTACTCGTTCTCCTAAAAATAAGAGAGTAAATTGATATTTCATATATACATGTATACATGAGGAATTCATTTCAGAAATACCGATTTTGCTTATGGGGTTCCAAATCTGTTTTTATAAACTCTTAAATTCTTACGTATGGTGTTGCTTATTTTAAAATATAAATATAGTACTGTATTTCAACTAGTGCCTGCTAGATCGCTTTTTTTGTAAAATGTCCCAAAAGAAATACAGAAATATTCTTTGATTTTAAAATTTTAAAAAGTTCTGTGGTAGTTTCTCTTACATGCTAGACAGTATCAGGAACAGTTGCAAGTTTAGGGTGATAAAAAGACATCTACCAAGTTATTTGTTGACAGATTAATAACTGCATTTAAAATTAAAAAAGTGCCAATGTGAATTTCTGATGAAGTAGGGATAACACGATTAAGAGTAAAAACAGCAACAAACTATGATATTATTTTGAAACAGCGGTGGCAAGACCTATAATTCCAAATAACCTCGCTAAATCTTTATCATCAATTTCAACTTTTAGATACGGAGTAATAGTTGCAGTTTTACATGCAATATCTTCAACGGCGATTCCGGCATAAAGCCATTTTGCTAACCCGGTTCTTACGTCAACACTAATATATGGTGCACGATTATCCCTTGTAAAATCAGAAATATTCAAATGAACTTTCAATGTTTTATAAGGAGCGTATATGGGCTGGAAGAAAGAATATCCGATACCAATTCCGGCTTTTCCTTTTATTACACCGCCGTAAATCTCAGATTTCTCTAAATTAAAGCCCAATAAAGCTTCCAATTTATTTACAATTCTCTTTTCATCATTGTTTATTATAATAGAACTGTTGTCAGCAATATTTGCGACGCCTACATAATAAAATTTATTGTTATTTGGTAATATAGTTATGCCAATGTCGCTTATTGATTTTTTAGTTCTCATATTATATCTTAAAGTACAATCCCAACTTAATGTTAACTTGTCAGCTTTAGATAATGTTTCATTAATAGTTTTGACAGCTTTTTTGGCAGATATTACGGTTTTCTTTAGATTATCAGCCATTTGCTCATCATTTATAAGAACCGGCAACACTCCATTACCGTTGCAAAGATGAGAAGCTATTACGTCCAATTTTGAAGAAATGGCCTTCATTGATGCTATAGTATCGCTTAAAGATTGTTTATTATTTGTGGAAATAGTTACGATATCTGTTGAAAATTTATTGAAATTATTTATTATCTTTGTGATTTTGTTACTTTGAGTTGAAATATTATCCAAAATACCTCTAAGAAAATATACAGCATCCGCAAGATTTTCCATTATACTGCCGTACTTTTCATTATCTAGTACTTTATTCACTTTATCTGTAATATTTATTAACATGTCTTCCACAGATAGGTTCTGACTACTAGATGGTATATAATCTCCATCATCTAATACTGGGAAACTTGAATCCCCCGGTATAATTTCAATATATTTTGTTCCAATAATTCCCATAGAAATAATACGGGCGTGAGAGTTTTTATATAATATAATCTCTTTATTTATTGAAAGTTTTAATTTAGCTTTTGAATTTTCTAAGAAAATATTTTTTAAAATTCCTACATCAACACCAGCTATTTTAACTTTAGATTTTTTAGCAAGTCCAGAGATATTGTCAAATTTTACATAAATGTTGTAAGTCTTTTTTATAGAGAAAGTTCCCGTTGCAATAATTGAAATAATTATTGCGAACAATCCAAGTGCAGTAAAAATTCCTAATTTAAGTTGATTATTCATATTCTTTCCATTGTAAAAGTTTTATCTATAAGTATTGGTCCGCAACTTAAACCTTCAACAAACTGCTTTACATATTCATTTTCAGTATTTTTTGTTTCTTCAGTCGTACCATTAAAAATTATGCTGCCTTTATAAAGCATTACTATTCTATCTGCAATTTTATATGCAAATTTCATATCATGTGTTACGACAACGGAAGTAACATGCAAACGAGATTTTAAATTTATTATCAAATCGCTTATTGCAGCTGACATTATAGGGTCAAGCCCTGTAGAAGGTTCATCATATAAAATATAATAAGGCTGATATGCAATAGCTCTTGCAAGTCCGACGCGTTTCTTCATTCCACCTGAGAGCCCAGAGGGTTTTAAATTTTCAATATTTTCTAAACCTACCATTGCAAGGCATTGTGTAACTCTCTGTTTTATTTCATTTTCTGTTAAAGAAGTAAGCGTTCTTAAACCAAAGGCAACATTTTCAAAAATACTATGCGAATCAAAAAGGGCTGCTGCTTGAAATACGTAGCCCATCTTTTTTTGAGTTTTATATAAATCTAAAGAAGAACATTTCGTTATGTCTACATCATCAATTTTTATTGTGCCACTGTCCGGTTTGATGAGCCCAATTATAGTTTTCAATAAGATGCTCTTCCCAACACCAGAAGATCCTATTATGACAACAGTCTCTCCGTCGTGAACTTCAAAATTTACTTCACAAAGTACATTTTTAACTCCAAATTGTTTACAGATATTT
>JAISRA010000020.1 GCA_031273885.1 Endomicrobium sp. | reverse complement strand
GAAAAGAAAGAAAAAGATAACTACAATATTGGTGATAAAGTAATCTTTACAAAAGATATACTTATATATGGAGATAATAATAACCTAGAAATTGAAAAGAATGCAGAGTACGAAGTAGTCAGAAAAGAAATAAATGATAATGAAATAAATAAGGAAAATAATAAAAAAAACAAAAACAACAACAATGTTATAGAAATCATACTTTCTAGCGAAAAAGACAAAATTAAAGATAGCATAAAAGATAATAGCAAAGATAATTCAATAGATAATAATGATGATGATAATAAAAACACACCCATCAAAACAATCAAACTAGATATATCCAAACACAACACAAATCTTAACATATACAATAAAATAGACAAAGAACTAATAGTAAATGACAACATAAAATGGACTAATACCAATAAGGAAAAAAGTATAATAAAGAATGATGGTCTTACGGTAAAGAATATAGATAAAAATAAAAATACGATAACACTATTGAATAATAAAACAAATAAAGATGTAATATTAGATTTAAATAATGATAAAGATAAAAGTACATTGAAACATATAGACTATAACTATGTAACAACAAGCTATTCAGCACAGGGAAAAACAAGCAAGAATGTTATACTGACATTAGAAAGTTACAGAACAAATCTAACAACACAAAAAGATTTCTATGTAGGTATAAGTAGAGTAAAAAATAATCTAACAATAATTACCGACAATAAAGACAAATCATTGCAGGCATTAATAGGTAATACAGGTGTTAAAATAGGAGCTAGTGATGTTGTAAGGGATGATATTAGCATATCAAAAACTACAGATAGTATAAAGACAAATGAAAATACGGTAAAGGGAGGTAATACAACAAAGGATATAAGTAAAAGTAATGGTAATAATAATAGTACTACAAACAGTAGTACATCCAAAAACAAATCTAAAGATACAGAATTAGACTTGTAATAATGATTATATTAGATGAATAGCTATTACTTTTCAAGTATGATTTCTACATTTTTGATACTGGGACAAACTTCCTGAACTACATGGAGAAGGCCTTTTTTACGGAGAATACTTTCTCCATTAACATATTTATATATTCCATTCAAGTATTCTTTTTCTATTGTTTCTTTTACATAATTGATATCAGTTGATAAAATCAATTTTTTTGAGTTTAGTTCTATCAATTTAAGATTTAAAAAATATTCTCTATAGATACTTTTCCCAAATAGTTTAAGTGATTTTTTTGATATTTCTCTGTAGGTTTTGTTTTCTATATTTGATATTATTTTGTTTATAATTTCTACCTCATTAAGTTTATTTACGATTTTATCTTCCAATGACAATTCCATTTGTCTATCCTTATCGTTGATTTTCCAGTTTTTCTTGATGAATTCTTTGATTATGGCTATTGATGTGTAATCTGAATTTTCACTTTTTAGTTTATTGATGTAGTGTTTAGCTCCTATTATGTTTTCTCTAATGGTTGATAGTTCTTTCTCATTTTTATTATTTATGATCTTGTTTATATCTGTTTCCTTTATGTCATTGCTGATTTCTTTAATTAGATTTTTTATTTCATCTTTTTTTTGAGTAATAATAGTGTTTTCGGGAGTTAGTTTGTTATTTTGTGTAATTGTAATGTCAGTATCATTGTTATTATTGTTATTACTATTTTCTAGTGATTTTTGTTGGTTATTAGAGGATAAAAATCCTCTTTGAATGTCTTTGTAAAAAGATTCACTTATCCATAAGAGAATTTTTATATCTGATACTTTATTTTTTTTATTAATATCATATTGATTTTGAAGTTTATATTTATCTATACTGCCAATTTCTTTCATCTCTTCAAGACTTCTCATAACTCTTTTCTTATTACTCCACATATCTTCAAGAATCATAAGACCACTATCTCTATAGAGAGTAGAAATCATAATGTTATACGGCTTATCTACAACACCATTTAGAAACATATGTGATATTCTTTTGTGTAAATAACGACTTATAACTGTTTTATAAGACATGCATTGTTCATAGTTAATTAATCTCCAGGTTCCATCTTTAATACTTTCATTCACAAGAGCATTGAAACGAACAAAATATACAATTTTTTCACTTTGTTCTTCTGTTATTCCTCTTTCTCCATAACCTATATTATTTTTATCAATAGACCCGAAAGTTTCAAACATGTTGGAACTCATTTTAATTTCTCCTTTTTCTCCTGAATGTTTTATTTTTATACCTGTAGCTGATAAAATTTCTAGACTTTCTACTATTTCGGGATACCTATAAAGATGCCCCATTTTTTTTAATTCTTTTTGCAATTCATATAGAGTAAAACGCACCGATACTAAACTATCCAACAGTTCATTTCTGTCTTTATTAATTGCTAGCTTTTTTACGGCATCCTCAACTATTTCTTCTCTATATGATGGATAAAATAATTTTGTTGTTTTGTCTTTTTGAGTAATCTGTGCTGGTCTAATTTCTATTTCCATTGATTTTTCTCTATATTGGAAGGAACGAATCAGATTTGGCAGAAATCCTTCTTTAGTTCTTATTTTATTCTGTTCTCCATGATAGAATTTGGGAGATAGATCATAAAGTTCAATGGTGGCAGAATATTTATTCCTATTTTGTTCATAAATTCCACCAAGCTCAGAAAACCAATTTAATTGTGGTGACCTACTTTTCTCATAGTCATCATATTTCTTTATGTTTTTCATAGTACTCCACATTTAGATTTTTAACTATGGCAGAATTTAATACTCCATATTTAATTAATATACTTCTTATGTACAAACTCAAAGGAATACCTCCACTTGCTTCTCTTAAAATTGTACATTCATCTTCAGTAAAATATACCTGAATTGCTTTTCTTTTAAGATTTTCTTCTTTTGATGGTCTTCCAACCGATTTTTTATCAACTTTATATTTAATTTCTTCCATAAAAAAAATTAATTACTATTTTGTAGATGAAATTACTATTATTAAAATAATAAATCAATAAATATTTTTTAAATATTTAAAAAATAATTTTATGTGGTTTTGTGGCGGTGTTTTATCGGCTCCATAAAACCTATAGTAAAACTACAACAAAAACACAACAAAAAATAAAATCTGCAACACAAATGCCTATAGTAGAAATAGTTTCATGAAATCCATAAACCTTGTTTTTATTGGGTTTCACTATGTGGTTTTGTGGCGGTGTTTTATCGGCTCCATAAAACCTATAGTAATTTTAGTTTAGCAACAAATTTAAAAAAAGTTATTGTTTAAAAAATGGTTTATTTTATGTTTTTGTATTTTGATTTTTAAATAAGTTTTTGTACTTCCACTATATGGTTTTGTGGCGGTGTTTTATATGGTTTTGTGGCGGTGTTTTTTGATCGAAGATCCCTGAATTTATTGGGTAAACTGTCCAAAAAATGACCCGCCAATATACTCTTCAATATACTCTTCAATATAAACAACAACTTATTGTTGTTATAGTTGTTGTTTATTTTTTAATAATGTATTTTTTTTAAAAAGTAAAAGTAAAGTTCTGGTGTAAATAACGAATGCCCCTAGGAACGTCGGAAATGGCATTTCTAGAAACGAAATTGAAAAAAAGGATATTACCTACGTCTAAACTTTAAACACCTCTAGAAACTAAAATAAACCCCCTTAACGTGCATAGTCCGAAAAGTGTTGTTGTTCTAAAATAAACAACAACTATATTAGATTAGTTCCAGTCATTACAGGCTAATTCTAAAAAAAATAAAAAACAGCAAACATCATTTTTTATTTTTTTTAAAAAAAGTAAAAGTAAAGTTCTGGTGTAAATAACGAATGCCCCTAGGAACGTCGGAAAGGGCATTTTTAGAAACGAAATTAAAAAAAAAGATTTTACCTACGTCTAAACTTTAAACACCTCTAGAAACTAAAATAAACCCCCTTAACGTGCATAGTCCGAAAAGTGTATAGTTTGTTGTTTTTTTATTTTTTTTAAATTCTAAACTTCAATAAGATAATTTCATGTGGTTTTGTGGCGGTGTTTTAAAAAATCGGCTTGTTAAAACCTATAGTAATTATTATGGAATTCTTGATAAAAATTAAAATAATTGAAAATGATATAAGATTATTTACAAAATATCTAATTGGCGAAATTAATGAATTTAAGCAATTTACAATAAAAACATAAAACATATAAAATAATATGAGATTTTTAATCTGTTATGATGTTGTAGATGATAAATTAAGAGCTAAAATTGTTCGTATTCTTGAAAATTATGGGGAAAGAATCCAATATTTTGTCTTTGAATTTAATTTAAATCCAGCAAAAATTATTGAGATGAAACATAAATTAATTAAAGGAAAATTGTTAAATAGAAAACAAATGAGTTTTAGTGTATATCCAATCTGTGAGCATT
>JAISRA010000015.1 GCA_031273885.1 Endomicrobium sp. | reverse complement strand
TCACATCTTTCACTGTGGTTTCTATTACTGTTGTTTGGGTTTGCGTTGTTGTTCTTTCAACAGATCCAACACCACTTTCTTCATCATATTGAGTATCGGCACCTGTTCCTACTGTTTGTCTACCGCCAACATGCTGATCACTTGTAGAAGTTGTTGTTTCATCGCTAATTACTTTTTCCTCATGGGTTTTGCCTTGAGAAAAGCTAAGATTTGCTACCATTGAGTGCCCATTATTCTTAAACATCAATTGTCTTGCCAGATTAATATCTGCCACTTGTCTTGCAATATGCTTAGGTGTTAATGATTTTAAGCTGTCAAAAATCTGTCCAAGACGAGAGATATTTACAGAAACTGCTATATTACCAGTTATTGCTTCACTGTTGGAGAGATTAGCAAACTCCTCCGACTCGCTGATTCCATCAGCCCCTTCTTTCTTTTTGTCGCTTAAAGTACCGTCCTCATTTGCTTGATATATAGACTCACCTTTGCTATTTGTATCTGTAGAAAGATCTTTGCTGTCTTTTTTGAGTTTTTCCTGTTTAGTTTTGAGCTCCTGATACCTTAGAATGTCTTTCATGTAATCAGCAATTTCTTCTGCAGAAAGATCTTTAAGATTGTTTATTAAAGTGGCGAGTTCGCCTTTTATCTCACCAGAAGCAACTTTGTCTCTAAGATACGTAAGTAAAGCGTTAAATGCCGCAGTTCTTGCTTCTTGAGCAGCCGCAGGATCTGAAATACCTACACCGGCATTTTCATAGTTTTCAAGCGCCTCTTCAAGCCCTTCAGGCATGCTCTCAGAACCTATTAATTCGTTTAGCTGATCCTTTAGTTTCTGTTCTTCAACAGCAGTAACCAATCCCGCTGCTTGTAATAAAGCAGTATTTGCCAATTGTCCGGCATAAACGGGAATCGATGTAAAATTATAAGCCGCTATTAAGCTTTGAATTTCTTCAACTGTTTTGCCCGGTTTTGTAATTTCCATATAAGCGTCTATAATCCCTGTGAAACTTAAAGGCTGCCCGCTGGACAGACCAATAGTTCCGACTGCCTGACCAAAATAATATGCAGTCCTTGACGTTGCAACTCCATCATTATAACTTTCCATTCCAAGCATTGAACCATCGGGGTTATAAAAAGCTTTTCCCGTGATGTAACCTTTTTCATTAGTTGAATAACTAAATTGTCCTCTAATGAAAAAGGTAGTGGCATTAGTGGTTTTATCAAGCATGCTTAGCATTCCACCGTTAGCAGCATATTCGTAAGTTTTCAATATATTACCGTAAGCGTCTTGCTCATGCGAATACTGTCCATAAGCGTTCATATAAGTTCTTGTATATGATTTCTTCCAAGTTACTTTGCCGTCAGTCTGATTTTTTACGGCTTCGGTTAAATTTTGTTTATCTTCCTCGCTATAAACCGCGCCTTCTTCTTTTAGCAACCCTGCTTCTTTAAGCGCTTCTTCTCCTTCCGTGGGATATTCGTCAATTTCATAAGCTATATTTTCAATATATGAAAGGAATCCGTTGTGATACGCATATTCGGTTATAACAGTGCCTTCAGGTCCGTAAACAAGCTGAGGTTTCCCATTTTCCATAACAGTAAGAGAAGCGCCTCCGGGGTTGGCAAAATTAATCATTATGGAATGATTTGTGCCGGACATAATAGTAGAATACGCCGTATCTAACCATGCAACTGTTTTGAGTTCCTCGTATTGTAAGTCACCGGGGGTACTGCCCTCTTTTGCAGTTGTATATTGAAGCTGATCTTCAAATCCCAAAGCTACTAAAAATTGATAAAATTCTTCTTTATTTTGAAATCTATTGGCATCTGTGCCGTACAAGTAAAAAGCTGTACAGCTGTAACTGCCGTTTTCAAAATTATAAGCGTATTGAGCTCTTACATTTCCGGCATCAAAAACTGTAAAATTTCTGTTTGCATCCATAACATAAGTCATAACTCCGTCTTCATAGCCAAACACTTGATTTATTCTGCCGACAATATGATTGATCTCATCCTCTGTTACACTATTAGGTCTTACTGTATTCCCGGAACTATCATCGGACAAAACTCCACCTATAATTTTTGATCCTACTGAGCTGCCTTCTGAAACATCTCTAGCAAAACCGGGCATTGCAACGCTGGTTGCTAATGCTAAAGCCAAGACACACGACATTAGTTTTTTTCTCATGACATCCTCCATTTTTATTTTTTTGCACTGCACTACTACTTTGCCTCCTTTCCTTGTTATTTCACTCCTTTTTTATGCTACCCACTTAACATAATGTCTATTATCGGATAAATTTTTATTATCTCTTCATTAATAATTATACTTTTATATTATGAAAAAGACCAAAACAATTTGCAAAATATTTGTAAATTTTAAAAAAGCTTTTTACTGATTTTTCTTTCATTATATATAGCTAATATATGCAAAAACTGCAATGGATATTATGGAGGTCAAGGGCGGACCTTGACCAGAATAAAAAAAGACGGCAAAATTTTCAATTACCTCACAATGAAACAGCCCCTGACAACCAAACTAAGCGGAAAAGACAAGCAAGATTTCATAGAAACAATACAACGCCTAAACTTCTGATCTGTCGGTCTTTTTTTACTTTGACTCGGGAAGAAACAAAAATAGACCTCTTTCCAACCCAAAATATAAAAAAATGATAAAATAAGAAAATGAAAAAAACAGAAAAAGTATTAAAATTAAAGGGAAAAGATTTTAGAACCTGACTTCGCCCTTTTTAAAAAAAAAGAGGAAAAACACACATAAAAGAGGAAGGTTGGGGGAGCTAAAGAGAGAATTGATATAATTTAAAGATGGGAAAATATATACACAAATACAA
>JAISRA010000030.1 GCA_031273885.1 Endomicrobium sp. | reverse complement strand
AGATCTATGGAACTAAGTCTTAAATGGGCTAAAAGATGTAAAAAAGAATTTTATAGGGACAATTCTTATGAAACACAGAGTTTATTTGGTATAATACAAGGCTCTATATATGACGATTTAAGAGCAAAAAGTGTGCAAGAAATGTTAAGTATTGGTTTTAGTGGGTATGCGATAGGCGGTCTTTCGATAGGAGAACCCAAAGAGTGTATGTATAAAATATTAGAGAATGCTATATCGCTGATTCCTGAAAACAAAGCAAGGTATCTCATGGGCGTTGGAATGCCTGAAGATTTATGGGAAGGTGTCGAACGTGGAATAGACATGTTTGACTGTGTTATTCCTACACGCAATGGCAGAAATGGGCAGGTCTTTACAAGTCTTGGTAAAATTAACATAAAGAATACAAAATTTAAATATGATTTTGGTCCTTTAGATCCAGAATGTAATTGTCCAGCCTGTGCAGGAGGCTATTCTAAGGCATATTTGAATCATCTAGTGAGAATGCAGGAGACTCTGTACTTAAGTCTTTTGTCTTTACATAATATTCATTTTATGGTAAACTTGATGTCTATAATAAGAAAGTCATTGGAAAATGCTACATTTCTTAGATCAAAAAAAGTATTTTTTGAGAAATATTATTCAAAAAATTAATGGTGAGGGAAAAATGGGAAAATCTGTTAATTTGTTGTTACTTTTGATGGCAGTTTTGTTGACGCCATCTTTTGTGTTTGCGCAACCTTTTGGCGGTGCTATGTCTTTTGGTGGATTGATGCCACTTCTTTTGATTTTTGTTTTTTTCTACTTATTTTTAATAAAACCGCAACAGAAAAAAACTAAAGAGCATCAAAAATTATTGAACGCTTTAAAAAAAGATGATAGGGTTATTACAGCGGGTGGTATTTACGCCATTGTGAATTCTGTAAAAGGAGAAATTGTTGAATTAAATATTGCCGATGGCATTAACATTCAAGTTGCAAGACAGTCAATTGCCACTGTTATAACCGAGGAAGTTGGAAAAGGTGTGGCAAATATACCCGACATAGTAAAGAAATGATAAAAGTTAATTTTTAATGTTATCGTTTGAAATTTATGAAATCGCATTTAGTTTATAGCACCGTTAAAATTCACAATCATGGGCAAATAATGGATGATAAAAATAGTAATTATTCGACAGTGACGCTTGAGGATGTAAAGAAAAATCCAATAGTAGATGCTTTTATAAAGTCCGCTAACGATTATTTGGGAAGTATAGGCTATACTGAGCACGGCATAAGGCACGTGAGTTTGGTCGCGTCTATAGCTCAAAATATTTTGTTATATCTTGACTATCCTAAAAGAATTCAAGAACTTGCAGGAATTGCAGGTTATATGCACGATATAGGTAATGTCATAAATAGACGCAATCACGGACAGTCTGCAGCTCTTATGGCGATGAGATTGCTTAAAGATATGGGTACTACTCCTGAAGAAACAGCATTAATAATTTCTGCAATAGGAAATCATGAAGAAGAAGTTGGCGACTCTGTAAACCCTATGGCTGCGGCTTTGATTTTAGCTGATAAGTCCGACGTACATAAAACAAGAGTAAGAAATCGCGATGTTTCAAAGTACGACATACATGACAGAGTAAATTATGCAGTGGAACGATCTTTTTTGAGAGTTATAAAGGAAAAAAGAATTATATCTCTTCGACTTACTATTAATACTCAGATATCGCAAGTTATGGAGTATTTTGAAATTTTTATGTATAGAATGCTTGTGAGTAGAAGAGCTGCAAGTTTCTTGGATTGTACATTTGAGTTAATAATAAATGATAGGAAATTGCTCTAAATGGGTAAAGTTAATTGGAAGTTGTGGATTACTGTGGCAATGCTGTTTTTTTCCGTATGGGCCCTATGGCCATCGTTAAAATGGTCTGTAATGTCTAAGGCCAGAAGAGAGCGGTTGGAGAAAGATAAGAGTTTTATTTTAGATAAAGTATTGAAGCTAGGTTTGGATTTAAGAGGTGGTACTCACCTTCTTTTGGAAGTTGATTCGTCACAATTAGATGCTGATGTAAGAATGAAAGATGTGGTTGAAAGAGTTACTGAAATTATCAGAAACAGAATTGATCAATTCGGTGTTGTAGAGCCAATGATAGCAAGACAGGGAGATAAGTGGATAATGGTGCAGTTGCCGGGCATTAAAGATCCTAAAGCTGCAAAAGATCTGATTGGTAAAACCGCGTTGCTTGAATTCAGAATAGTCGATACAAGCGAAAGAGCAAGTCGGATTCTTGACTTGTTTATAGATAAGGATGTTATTCCATCCCAATATAGAGAAAACCCGTCGGCATATCCTAAGATAAAAGCTATTATGCCTAAAGATGCATCGGTTTTTGAGGAGAAAGGAAGCGGTAGATATTTTGTCTTGAATAAAGCTCTTCTAACAGGAGCTTCTCTTACGAATGCAAAAGTTGAATTTGAACAATTCAGTCAGCCTGTTGTTTCTATAGAATTTAATAAAGATGGTGGAAGAGTTTTTGCCGGCATTACGGAAAAAAACAGGGAAAGGTGTTTGGCTATAGTTCTTGACGGCGTTGTTCAGTCTACTCCAGTAATTCGTTCAAAAATCCCTGACGGTAGGGCTGTTATTGAAGGCAATTTTACTTCTGAAGAGGCAAAACTTCTTGCTACTATTTTAAGAGCAGGCGCTTTGCCTGCTCCTGTCAAAGTAATAGAAGAAAGAACTGTAGGTCCGTCACTGGGTGATGATTCGATAAGAAAAGGTTTTACTTCATCCATTATAGGCATAATGATAGTTTTTGCTTTTATGATTGTTTATTATCGGTTTTCAGGATTTATTGCAGATATAGCGCTTTGCTTAAATTTAATAATGCTCATGGCTGTAATGGCATATTTTCAGTTTACTCTTACGCTTCCTGGAGTTGCTGGTATAGCGTTGACGCTTGCTATGGCAGTTGACGCAAACGTGCTTATACTTGAGAGAATAAGAGAAGAACTTGCAATAGGTAAGTCTGTACGAGTTGCAGTGGATGTTGGCTACCAAAAAGTTTTTTGGACTATATTTGATGCAAATTTCACAACTCTTACGGCTGCCGTTTTCTTATTTCAGTTTGGAACTGGTCCTATAAAGGGTTTTGCAGTTACTTTATCAATAGGCCTTATTGTAAGTATGGTTACTTCTATAATGGTTACAAAATTGATATATGAATTTTTGTTTAAAAATAAATTTTTATTGAAAATAATAATATAACAGTGTTGGACTGGCAGATAATTGAGATTTGTGGAGGGCAAAGTGCAATTCTTTAAATCGACAAATATAGATTTTATAGGTCATCGCCGTAAGTTTTTTGTAGTTTCCGGATTTTTGTTATTGCTGACAGTCACTGGTTGTATTTACGTAGGCGGACCAAATTACGGTATCGATTTTACTGG
>JAISRA010000025.1 GCA_031273885.1 Endomicrobium sp. | reverse complement strand
CCGTCTTCTCCGGTAACGCTTAATTTAATACCGCTTTCAGTATTAATATCCCCGGAAACTGCGGCTTTAACGTTTATTTTCCTAAAGTATTCATTTATCGTTTCTAGAGTAAATCCTTTCTGCCTGAAAACCGTTGCTATTTCTACCAATCGCTGTGTTGCATTCATCAGCGAAATCGGTTCAACCGCTAAAGCTTGAAACAACATTTTGCTTTGCTCTTTTGCCAATACGTAGTAAACTTCCTGTGCAACTTTCACATCGCCGCTTACGTTTGGCATTATCACTATGTACGATATTCCGTTTTTTGCCAACAAATCCGATACGCCTTGCGTATGAAAACCTCCGGTCAGCACTACTGAAATATTCTTCGCTTCTTTTAAAGATTTTATGACTTTTTCCGCTTGCGAAAGATTAGCCGGGTAAACAGACGTTATTTTACCGGCATTTTTAATTCCATCTATATTGTCGATAAAATATTGATTCCTGTTAACGTTGACATCGTAAAACGCATCTACAATACTTTCATAAGGAGCCAGCAGCTCTAACTTTTGATTATCGATATATTTAACCCATAATCTTTTAAATTCCTGTATATTGGCCTGATAATACATATAGTCATCTGATGTTATTTTCCCGGATAAGTAATCGCCTAAATACTTAACAAACCCTGCTAAAAACACTATATCCCTCGCCCCTTGATCTGCAGCGAATGCTGTGTTTATTTCATTTGTCAGCCTGTTTTCTTCTTTAAGCATTTCTAAAGGATTGATCTTTTGACTTAACTCTATATAGCCTAAAAATTTATTTAATTCAGGAAAACTTACAGATAAATCTATATGATTTTCCTTGGAAAGCTTTACAAGATATGTGTAAAGTTTATCCAGCTCTCTGAAATTTGCCGTGTATTCAAGCAACATTTCATAAACGGCGTACGGAAGAATATCTTTAAGCTTTAACACAAACTTTTCTAATTCTTTCGTAGAGCGGCTGTAATCTATTTGTTTGCCCTCTTTTATAAGCTCCATATACATTGAAATATTGCGGTACTTGTTTATGTCTATGCCGAGTTTTTCGGTATGCTTTAACATCAATGTGTAATATTTGACCGACTCCATATTGCCATCTAAATAAGATTTCGAAATTTCTTCTATTTTCCGTTGAGTTCTGTTGAAATACTGGGATTTAAGATATGTTATATTTTCATCCATACTTTTCAGTATAGACGATACCTTCCCTTGTGAAAGCAATATATCGCCGAATCTTTTAAGATTCTGCAAGTATGGATCTTTAGTTTCTAAGCCTTTTATTAATTTTGTACGATTTGACTGTATGGAATAATACTCCGCCCCTGTCAATATTCCGGTTTCAAATATTGAATCTACTGTTTTTTCTTTTGAATCGCTATTGTTTATATTTGCCAGCCACGACGTATCTAATTGTCCATATACCCCCTCAAGATATATGTCTTTAACACCATACGCTTTATCAAACACTGAGATAATATTCGCTTCATTTTTTTGAGCTTGGGGATGTAAATGCAAATCTTGTATATTTATTATTACGGTATCGCTCCCAGCATAGTTTGCGTCCACTATTTTCCCATAGGAATATGGAAGCGTAAAATCCTCAAATATTTGCTTAAACTGTTCTGTTGATCTTACGTTTTCAGCTACGATAGCTACCGCCTGACCATACACAAAAGAAAGTAATATGCAATTGATAACAAAAAGCGCTAAGCCTTTTATTACGTTAAATTCCATAAGCCAAAGCATTATTTTAGAACGATTAAATGATTTTTTGAAAATTGGGAATTTGAAATCGGAAAGCAGCATTATGATCGACTGCAGTAATTTCTTTTCAGGCTTGTTCATGTTTTCCTCAGAAATGATTTTATTTATCATTATAAATAAAAAAACTAACTTTATTTTAAAATAAAATTAGCTTTAATTACATGCCAAAACCAATGACATTGCTGTCACAACAATAATTTTACATTCTTCAACCACACAGTGATTGCTCTTTATGTTTTTCATTGTCTGTTAGTTGTTGCTATAATGCGGATTGCTTCCGCTTGAAAATAGGAAGCTTATTGCTAACGGACAGCTATCCAAACTTTACGCCTTAGTCCCCCACAAGATCTAATTTCATTGCCGCGCTTACTTTGAGATGTGAATTCTCAATAATATTGTATTACATTTTTAGCAGTTTTGCTAGTCATTCTTATACCATCCTCTACATTCAAAGATATATAAGTTTTCACCGTAGATGCTTAGCTTACATAGGAAAGAAATATTATATTTCTATTTTTTAATTAAAGCTATTAAACGTATTAATAATCTGATTTATCGAGCAGACTAGTACTCCATAATAAGTATACAGAAAACTTCTCAAACATTATTTTATCAAGATATTAACAAGAGTTTTTATATAATTAAAATATGAATATAAAATTAGTAGATGATGGGAGTATGAAATATAAACACATAGTTGGCATACTTGTGCTCTCTTAATGCTCATTTATATAGTCAATATTAAGGACAATTTGTCCTATATAGAGAGACGTGTCAAGTATAAAGCGTATAAGGCTATATTCTTATTAATATTTAATAAAATTCTATTGTAAAAAATAAAAGGGAATAAGGCTTTATGAAAATAGGCGTTGCTATTATGATACTGCCTTTGGAGCACGATGGGTATTTTACTTGAGAAAGATAAAAAAGTTCTTTATGATTACCCAGAAATAAATATAATTTAAAATGATGAACGGAGTTTTATATCTTTAACCGACATGGTAAGAGATATAGAAAATGCTTCTGTTCTTATAGAGAAGTGGGTTAGAAATAAAAACACTATTGAATTTTTAGGTATTTGGGAAGAAATATAATCCTGATTTTAATTCCTCGGAATTTTTGGGAATTAGAAATGAAGCAGGCATGAATAAATAATGGATTAAAAAAACAAATTCTAAAGGAATTACAGCAAAAGGCGGAAGGTACGAGGAGGAGGTACATACGCCCACAAAGATATTACTTTAAAGTTTGCTTCTTGGATTTCTCCTAAATTTAAGCTATACTTTATCAAAGAATTTCAACAGCTTAAAGAGCAGGAATTAAAGTAGTTAGGCTGATATATTAGCGTTATTCGGGGAAACGATAAAGCAATAGCGTATATAATCCAAATAAAGAAGGCAATATCAGGGATTATGCCGATGTTTCTCAGCTTGTATTTTGGACAAATTTAGGAACTTTTACACTCATCTTATGCAGGAAAATACTTCGCAGACGCAAAGTATTACAGCTTTAAACAAAACGGCAATATGACAGATTAGAATACTGACAGAAGATTACAGAGTAAACCAATTGGAACAAAAAAAGCAAAATTAAAAATTGAAAAGATGAAACATTGTGGGATAAACGCATTCGTTTAGAAAATGAAAATAATGAAAAAGAATAACTTAAAATTATAACAGCAGAAAAAAATAAATGACAAAATTAAAACCATATATACCAAATAAATTACCGCTAAAAAATCTTGATTTAACCAAACTGATACCACTAATATCAAAAGCTAATATAGAACTTGGCAGATATGATGGCTGCCTCAAAGCCGTGCCTAACCCTGACATACTGCTATCCCCTATGACAACCCAGGAAGCCGTATTGTCATCTAAAATAGAAGGCACACAAGCCAGTCTTACCGATGTGTTAGAATATGACGCAGGGCTTGAAAATAAAGCTAATGCAATGGATATTAAAGAAGTGCTTAATTATCGTAACGCCGTATTTTCGGCAGTAAATTCTTTAAAAAAGAGACCGTTAAGTCTTAATTTAATTCTAAATATACACCATATGCTTTTAGAAAATGTAAGAGGCTCCAAAGTCCTTATAGGTAATTTCAGAAAAACACAGAATTGGATAGGTGTGGCGGGTTGCAAGCAAGAAGACGCTAAATATATCCCCCCAAAACCGGAAGATTTAATGCAGTATATTTATAATTTTGTAGAGTATTTAAATAAGCCTGAAATGGAAGAACAGGACATAATAGTCCAAACGGCAATAATGCATGCCCAATTTGAATTATTACACCCGTTTATTGATGGAAATGGCAGAGTAGGCAGGCTTTTGATACCGTTATTTCTATACGCAAAGAAATTAATTTCTATCCCTATGTTTTATATAAGCGGTTATTTTGAAAGAAATAGACAGGAATATTATGAGTGCCTTAATGTAATATCAATGGAAAATAACTGGTCAAAATGGGTAAATTTTTTCCTTAATTCCGTTATAGAACAAAGCAAAATAAACACTAAAAAAGTGGAAGATATTTTAATTTTATATAAAGAGATGAAAGAAAAAATACCAAATATTATAAATACCAAATACACGGTAAATATTTTGGACACAGTATTTACCGTTCCTGTATTTTCAAGCAGGAAGTTCCTTTCTATTTCTAAAATACCTGCCCCTACAGTAAAAGTTATATTAAGAAAACTGGTGCAGGCAAAAATTCTAAAATTAACGGAAAAAGCAATAAGCAGAAAACCGGC
>JAISRA010000110.1 GCA_031273885.1 Endomicrobium sp. | reverse complement strand
CCTTTTATAACTTCCAAGATCGGCATATTGTATTTCTTTGCAAATTCCCAGTCTCTCTGATCGTGAGCCGGAACTGCCATAATTGCGCCTGTCCCGTAATCAGTTAAAACATAATCTGCGGTAAAAATCGGAATTTCTGCGCCTGTGGCAGGATTTATTGCACTTACGCCCTCCAGCCTTACGCCTGTTTTCTCCTTACCTGAAAATCTTTCTATATTAGATTTCCTGCTGCTTTCTAAAATATATTTTGCGACTTCATTGTAATTTACGATCTCAGATCTCAATTCATTTATAATTTCGTGTTCGGGCGCCACAACCATAAAAGACACGCCAAAAATAGTGTCTGGTCTTGTTGTAAATATTTTTAATCTTTTAGTCATGCCGGTTAAAGCAAAATCAATCTCAACACCGAAAGATTTTCCTATCCAGTTTGTTTGCATAGATAAAACCTGATCCGGCCAGCCGCCGAGCTGCTTATGCCATTCCAAAAGTTCATCCGCATAATCGGTAATTTTTATAAACCATTGCTGTAAATCCCTGTGTTCTGTATAGCTATCACATCTCCAGCACATACCATTTGAAACTTGCTCATTTGCAAGAACGGTATTACAAGACGGGCACCAATTGACGTTTGCACTTTTCCTAAAAACCAAACCTTTTTCCCACATTTTTATGAAAAGCCATTGGTTCCATTTATAATAGTCAAGGTCGCAAGTTCTGATTTCTCTTGTCCAGTCGTAAGATATGCCAAGAATTTTTAACCGTTCTTTCATGCACGCAATATTCTGTTTTGTCCATTTTGCAGGATGAATTTTATTTTTTATAGCCGCATTTTCTGCAGGAAGACCAAAAGCATCCCAGCCTATCGGATGCAAAACATTTTTGCCTTTCATTTTATGAAAACGGGCAAAAACATCTCCTATACTGTAATTTCTGACATGTCCCATATGCAAATTACCGGAAGGATACGGAAGCATTTCCAAACAATAATATTTTTCCTTATCGGCTTCTTCTTTGCTTTCAAATACTTTATCCTCTGCCCATTTCTTTTGCCATTTTTTTTCAACTTCAGAATGTTTGTACTCCACCATTTTTACCTCTAATCAACTCTTCATTTTCAATTTTTCAGTGTTTTTTAGAAAAAATTTACCTTGCTCAATTTAATCGGGATGTCTTCAATACTCATATTTTTAATATTTATACATCGCGCTTTTGCAATAACACAAAATGTTCTAAATTTCCTTTTGGGCCTTTGAGACCAGAATCAACTGCGGAAATTATTTTAAAGCCTAAATTTAAAGCAAAATTTTTAATTTTATTTATAGCTTTTTGTCTTAATTTTGAATCTCTTACAACGCCTTTTTTTATTTCGCGCCGCTCAAGTTCGAATTGCGGTTTTATCATAGCTAAAACGAAACTGTTTTTGGGAACGCTTTTATACACCACCGGCAGAATTTTATCCAGCGATATAAAAGATACATCTATTGTTGTAAAATCTATTTTGTCTTTTAACAAAGAATTGTCAAAATATCTGAAATTACTATTTTCAATATTGACAACCCTTTTATCTTGTCTCAATTTATAATGCAACTGTCCAGCGCCAACATCTATCGCATAAACTCTAGCTGCGCCTTTTTGAAGCATACAGTCGGTAAATCCGCCAGTTGAAGCGCCTATGTCAAGACAGACAAATCCGGACACATCAACATTTAACGCATTCAATGCGGATTCAAGTTTTAAACCTCCACGCGAAACATACAGGTTTATGTTTTTTATCTCTACAAAATCTTCTTCGCTTACAAGGGTTCCGCCCTTGTATTGAACTACACCGTTGACATAGACGTTACCACCTATTATAAAAGCCTGCGCTTTTGTACGGGTTTCAACAAATCCTTTTTCAAATAAAACAACATCCAAACGTTTTTTACCTCTTGTTTTTTGCAACATTGATGTATCTCTATTTATCCTACCTAATATATTTCAAAATTCATTGCAATTTTTTTAGTAATTAATCTTTTTATTTTAAATCTTATTATAACAAAATCTTTAGTACCCAACAAATTACACTCTGTTCCTGAAGGTTTTTATCATACAGGAGACAAACTATATTTACTACTGTTTGGATTCAATGCGGCATAAATTTAAAAGACAAAGCGGAGTTGCTAAATATACAATAATTTTTTATAATTACGTTTCTCCAGAAAAAAATCTTGCGGCTTATATGTGGAACAAGACATTACTCCACCAATTACCAATGTAAAAAATTAAAACGCATTATAAAATCAAAAAACAGGATATATATGAGTTTAAATAAAAGCAAATTGTTTGGATTAAAAGCTGCAGGCATATATGTATTTGTTTTTCTTGCCGTTTTTTCTATAGCAAGATTTGCATTATTTATATCGTCACATACATTCTTCAAAGAATTATCTGCCGCAGACATATTTTTTTCTTTTTTGGAAGGTCTGCGTTTTGATATTTTGGCAATATGCACATTTTGCGGAATCTTTTTGCTTTTAATTAACATCCCTTTTAATTCTAGAATTTTTATAAAAATCAATTGCATTTTCTTAAATATTATTTTTTTATTTTTTTCATTTTTCCTTTCAGCGGACATAATATATTTTAAAATTTTTGAAAAACATTTCACTACAGAACCGCTTCTTGTAAAAAACCATTTAAGTTATTTTCTAAGTTTGGCTTTTGGAGATTATCTTTTTGTGACAGTTACAATTATTTTATTTATCATATCTCTTTTTTATTTTTCTTTTAAAATTATCAATAAACATTTCTTCCCACCGTGTAAAAAAATTATATTTAATATAGCAACTATTTCATTACTTAGCGTTGCTTTAGTTATTGCCGTCAGAGGAGGCATCCAAAACCGCATATTATCAATCGGGGATGCTTATAAGTACAGCAGAATTACAGGGGAACTAAAATTAAACGGCGTGTTTACATCTTTGATAAGCATAAGAACAAAAACTTCGCCAAATAAAATAAACATAAGTTTCGACGATGCGCTTAAAATTGTTCAGGAAAACGTTATAGTTAACAACGAAGAAATCATCGTGGATTCCAACTATCCTTTGATGAGAAAAAGAATAAAATTTAATGTAAACGGTAAAAATTATAATATCGTTATTATACTTTTAGAAAGCTGGCAAAAAGACTATATAGATTCTCTGGCAGGAACGAATTACGGGGTAACTCCCAATTTTGACGCTTTGGTAAAAGAATCAATAGTCTATAACAGATTTTATGCAAACGGACAAAGAAGTATCATGGCGCTGACATCGGTTTTTTTCAGTTTCCCTTATGTCAAAGGGCTTACATATGCAGGATATGGGCTTGAAAATTACGGACAAACTAAACTTCCTTTAATTCTAGCCAAAAACGGTTATGATAATGTCTATGTTCAAGGAGACAAAAGAGAATCGGACAATGCAATTGCTTTTGCCTATTTTTTAGGATTTAAAGAAGCTTACGGCAAGCAGGATATCCCTTTAAAATATAACTATCTTCCCATAAGTAAAGGTTACGATATTGAAGGATTAAATTTTTTTCTCAACAAAATAAATTCGCTTAAAAATCCCTTTATCGCTTTTTATTTTACGACTACAACACATATACCTTATGAAAGAACTATCCTCAAATCTATGGAAAAATATCCTGAGGATGGAACAAAAATTACAGGATATCTAAACAGACTTTACTATTCTGACTATGCTCTTGGAAAATTTATAAACAAAGCAAAACAAGAGAAATGGTTTAAAAATACAGTTTTTATTTTGTGTGCAGATCATCAAGCTTATGGAGTCGGCGGTATAACCGGTAATTTTGAAAAAACAAAAGCTGACAAACTTTTTAAAATACCAGCTATTATTTATTGTCCTGCTTTATTTAACCCGCAAAAAACCGACAAACTCAGTTCACAACTTGATATTATACCGACCATTATTGATATTTTAAATATTAAAACACCTTATTCATCTTTAGGGAAAAGTTTATTTTCTAAAGAGCCCAACCGTTTTGTATTCCTTTCTTGTGAAGGAGAACAAGTATATTTTATAAATAGTGACAAAGTTACACAGCAAGATTGGCAAAATCCTGCAGATGTTGAAAATAAAAACGATAAAAACCTTTTGTTAGCAACCGAAAAAGTAGTGTACAATCTTATAATGCATGACAAATGGTTTAATAATAAAGTTATATTAAATTAAAAGAACAAACATCGATATATTTTGTTTTCAAACAAATAAAACTTGCAGCTAAAACTCAGTTTCTAACTATTTTTAAAGCTGTTGCAGTTATATTTTCCGCTGTAAGACCGTATTTTTCTCTTAAAATTTCAGATTTGCCGTGTTCTATAAATTTATCAGGAAGCCCTATACACTCCACTACTGCACCGCTGCTGCTTAACAAAGCTTTTACGCTTTCCCCTAAACCGCCTATCAAAGCA
>JAISRA010000008.1 GCA_031273885.1 Endomicrobium sp. | reverse complement strand
CAAAGTTTTCAAGTGGGTTGTCAGTAATGACATTTTTAAAAAGGTCTACCTATATAGAAATGAATAAAAATAATAAAGAAGCATATAAAACTATTGCGAATTTTGCTCAGTCTGAAGGTATGTATTATCATAAAAAATCTGCGGAGGTAAGACAGCCATCGTTTGTCTTTCCGCAGCCTCGAAAATTAAAAAGATGGGTATTTGACAATAATGAAGCAAAGAAAAGCAAAGATAGTAAGAAAAACTAAAGAAACTGATATTGCAGTAGAAATTAATCTTGACAAGTTTTTGTTAGTGTCGGTATCTACTACGATAGGTTTTTTAGATCACATGCTTGAACTTTTTGCAGTGCATTCAGGGATAGGTTTTGAAATTAAAGCTTCAGGTGATACTCATATAGATTACCACCATTTAGTTGAAGATTCTGGTATAGCTGTGGGTCAGGCTTTAAAAAAAGCTCTTGGTGATAAAAAGGGTATAGCAAGATACGGATATTTTCTTTTGCCTATGGATGAATCTCTAAGTTATGTAGCTTTGGATTTATCAGGCAGATTTTATTTAAGTTACGAAGCCGATATTAAATTCCAAAAGTCAGGATTTAACTATGATTTGCTGCAAGAGTTCTTTTATGCTTTAGCAAGCAATGCGGGAATTACTTTGCATATCAAAATGATAAAGGGAAGAAATAATCATCATATAGCAGAGTCTATTTTTAAGGCTTTTGGTCGTGCGTTGGCCCAAGCAATAACATACTCCAAAAATAAAAAAACAGTTCCTTCGACTAAGGGAGTTCTTTAAACCAATGCAGACAAAAATTGCTGTTATAGATTACGGATTTGGGAATATTAAAAGTGTTGTAAATGCTTTGCATTATTGCAATGCACAAGGATGTGTTATTGATTCTCCTTTGCAAATTGCAGATTTTAATGGAGCTATACTTCCAGGTGTTGGAGCGTTTGGACCTGCTACAGATTTCTTGAAGTTGAAAGGATTTGACAAAGCTATACACGATTATGTAAATTCGGGTAAAATGCTTTATGGAATATGTTTGGGATTTCAACTTTTTTTTACTAAAAGCTACGAGAATGGAGAACGTGAGGGATTAAATCTTGTCAGCGGCGAAGTAAAAAAGTTTGAATTTAAAGATAAGACTTTAAAAATACCTCATATGGGTTGGAATAATATAGAAATTTTAGACAGTATATTTGCAAAAAAAATGTTTAATGCGATAAGTGACAAAGAATTTTTTTATTTTGTTCATTCTTATTATGCTGTGCCAACTAACTCACAGATAGTTTCAAGTTTTTGCAGTTACGAAATAAACTTTTGCTCTTCTATAGCGTATAAAAATATTTGGGGCAGCCAATTTCACCCTGAAAAAAGCGGTAAAAAAGGTTTAAAAATACTATCTAATTTTATAGATGAGGTAAAAAACAAATGATTATAATACCGGCAATTGATATAAGGCAGGGAAACTCAGTGAGATTAAAGCAGGGTAAAATTAATGCCGAAACAATTTATTCTGTGGATCCTGTGTTTATTGCCAGACTTTGGAGAGCAAAGGGTGCCAGGCGTATTCATGTTGTTGATTTGGACGGGGCTCTCAGCGGGACAAATATAAATAGAGAAATTATTAGAAATATCTGTACTTCGGTTGATATTCCTGTTGAAGTCGGTGGCGGAATAAGAGATATGGATAAAATCAGAGAAGTATTTGATTTAGGTGCTGAATTGGTGGTTTTGGGCACAGTGGCGGTGTATAACCCAGAAATTGTAAGAAAGGCAATATGTAAATACGGTGCAGAAAAAATTATAGTTGCTGTTGATGCAAAAGACGGTAAAGTGGCAATAGATGGCTGGAAAGATGTAACGCCTATTGATGTTTTAGAACTTGTAAGTAGGCTTAAAGAAATGGGCGTTCAGAAAATTTTATACACAGATATATTAAGAGATGGAATGTTTACTGGACCTGATTTTGCAGGGCTTGAAAAACTATCTAAAAGTGGCATGAAAATAATTGCTTCTGGTGGAGTGAAAACGATTGCTGATTTAGTTAAACTTAAACAAAAAGAAAAATCTGGTATTGTTGCCGCTATAGTTGGTAGCGCACTGTATACTGATGAGTTTAAACTTGAAGATGCAATAAAAACATTAGAAATTTTAGAGAGCAAATAATGTTAAGCATGAGAGTAATTCCATGTCTAGATGTTGCTAATAATCGTGTTGTTAAAGGTACAAATTTTGTTGACTTGAAAGATGCTGGTTGTCCTGTTGAAGTTGCAAAGCATTATAATTCGGGTGGAGCGGATGAACTTGTTTTTTTAGATATCACGGCTACACACGAAGACCGCGAGACTACGGTTGATTTAGTTAGAAGAACCGCTAAGTCGATTTTTATACCACTTACTGTCGGTGGGGGGATAAGAGTGATTGAAGATATAAGAAACCTTTTAAATGTTGGAGCCGATAAAGTTTCCCTTAACTCTTCAGCTGTTAGGAATCCTGAAATTATAAAAAGGGCAAGTGATAAATTCGGAACACAGTGCATAATTATTGCGATAGATGCAAAAAAAGTCAGCGAAAATAAGTGGAACGTATTTGTGAACGGTGGTAGAATTGATACAGGAATCGATGCTGTCTATTGGGCCAAAAAAGCTACAGAATTCGGTGCTGGTGAAATTTTGCTGACAAGTATGGATAGAGATGGTACAAAAAACGGATATGATACGGAGCTTTTAAAAATAATTTCAGATTCTGTAGCGATCCCAATTATTGCGTCAGGCGGGGCAGGGAAAATGGAACATTTTGTTAAAGCATATGAAAATGGGGCCTCTGCCGTGCTTGCGGCTTCTTTATTTCATTACAAAGAATTGACAGTAAAAGAAGTCAAAGAATATTTAGAGTTAAAAAATGTACCGGTTAGAATGACAGATTAGAAACTGAGATGAACGTCAAAAAAATATAAGGATAAATGAATAGTGGACAAAATTATTGACAGTTTAAAATTTGATGACAAGGGGCTTATTCCTGCTGTGGTCCAGGACTGGAAAGATAATGCTGTTTTAATGGTGGCTTATATGAACAAGGAAGCTGTCAAAAGAACTCTAGAAACAAAAAGAGCTACTTTTTGGAGTCGTTCAAGACAGTCTTTTTGGGTAAAAGGAGTGAGTTCTGGAAATATTCAGGAAGTAAAAGAGTTTTATTATGACTGCGATAGTGACTGTATCCTTCTGAAAGTAAATCAAATCGGCGGAGCTGCTTGTCATACGGGACACAGAAGCTGTTTCTTTACAAAGGTCGTGGCAAACGGTGGTACTGAAATTATAGGCAGACAAGTGTTTAATCCAGATAAAGTTTATAAAAAATAACTGAGTGAATTCATGACGAAACAAGAAAAGAAATAGTAATGGCAGAAGTCAACAAGATATGCAAACTTATAAATTATAAGATGTTTTGGATGTTACAAATTTAGGTACTGGTTTTGTAGGAGTTCATTTCATTGAAGGATCTCCCCAAAAAAATGTCTGAAAGACTTGTTGCAGTCAATGTTTCCAAAGTTCCCTTATTTTGTTACTTTTACTGGTGTTTTTTTGCGCCAAAAAATATTATTTAAATTAACAAAAAAATGTGGCATGAAAAATGTTCAGCTAAACGACAGAGAAATACCTGAATTTTGTAAAACTGTTTAAAGTATTAAAGTTTTTAAATTTTAAAAATTTGCCACAATAGGCGGTATTTTAAAGTTGGCATTGTATAAAGAATTTTGTTTTAGATGTTTCATGTCTTTTTGTCTTAAAGACGAGTAAAGATTTAAAAATTCCGGTTTTTATATCAGTAAAAGTTGCTTCAGTGAATAAAAAATTTTTTAGAAGAGTTCGTTCCTTGCGGATTGAGGATTTAAAATGCGAAAATTTAAAATTGCTGAGAAGACGTTCGAGTTGGAATCTCAAGCTGTAAAAGAGCAGATAAAACATTTAGATTTAAATTTTGATAAAGCTGTTTCGTTGATAAAAAATTGTAAGGAGCACGTTGTTGTTATGGGATTGGGAAAATCAGGATTAATCGGCAGAAAAATCTCGGCAACAATGTCTTCCATAGGTATTCCTTCTGTATTTTTTCATTTGGCTGAAGGGTTGCATGGTGATTTAGGAATGCTTATAAAAGATGACATTGTAATGATGCTTTCTTATTCTGGTGAGACAGAAGAGATAAAAAAAGTTCTTCCTATTTTGAAAAAAATGAAAATTAAAGTAATAGCGATGACAGGCAGACCTCAAGCTCAGGTGTGGCAAAATATCGAAAGTGTTATTAACTGTGGTGTAGAGAAAGAAGCCTGTCCGTATAATCTTGCTCCAACATCGTCAACCACGGCAATGCTTGCCATGGGAGATGCTTTAGCTCTTACGGTTTCCAGCTTGAAGGGCTTTAAAAGAGAACATTTGGCAATGTTGCACCCTTTAGGCACAATAGGGAAAAAACTTAACATGCAGGTAAGGGATTTAATGAGAAAAGGCAAACAAAATCCTATTGTAAAATACACAGCGACAGTTGAGCACGCTCTTTTTGTCATGACTGGTACAAGAATCGGTGCTACAAGTGTTGTTGATAATCGAGGCAAACTCATAGGTTTTTTTACGGATGGCGATTTGCGTAGACATGTTCAATCCAACGAAAAAATACTGAAGGAAAATATAATGTCTGTAATGACAAAAAATCCTAGAGTTGTAATGCCTGGCATGATGGCTGTAGAGGCGGCTGAAATTTTAAAAAAATACAACATAGACAACGTTCCGGTTGTGGATAAAAATAAAATACCTCTGGGTATTTTGGATCAAGGGGATTTGCTGGCTGAAGGTATTGGATAAGTATATATTTACGATTTACAAATATAATGCAATTTGGCGTTGGAGGAAAAATAGATGGTAGTAGAAACAGAAGTTGTTGAAGTGACTGAAAAAAAGGGATTTCCTGCAGGAATATGGACAAAATGTAAGAAGTGTGATCAGATTCTTTTGCAGAAAGATTTTGAAGAAAATTTTATGGTTTGTCCAAAGTGTGGATATTACACAAGGCTTGGATCCGAAAAGAGAATAGAGTTTATAGTAGACAAAGGAAGCTTCAAAGAACTGTATGCAAATCTTAAACCGATTGATTTTTTAAATTTTCCAGGATATGGTAATAAAATAAAAGATATGGAGATAAAAGATGCTATTGTTACTGGCGAAGCGAAAATCAGCGGATATGATATTCTAATCGCGGTTATGGATTTTTCATTTATGGGTGGTAGCATGGGGTCTGTAGTCGGTGAGAAAATAGTAAGAACGATAGAAAGAGCCATAAAGAAAAAATGCCATGTTGTTATTGTGTCCGCTTCTGGCGGAGCGAGAATGCAAGAAGGTATAGTGTCTCTTATGCAGATGGGCAAAACAAGCGCGGCGCTTGCAAAACTTGCTGATCGCGGACTTGCGTATATTTCAGTTTTAACGGATCCTACAACTGGCGGTGTAGCCGCAAGCTACGCAATGCTTGGAGATGTTAATATTGCAGAACCAAAGGCTTTAATAGGGTTTGCAGGTCCAAGAGTTATTGAGCAGACCATAAGACAACAGCTTCCTGAAGGTTTTCAACTTTCTGAGTTTTTAGAAAAACATGGTATGGTTGATCTTGTTGTAGAAAGAAAAGATATGAAAGAAGTTATTGCTAAATTTTTGAAATTTTTTTCTAACAAATGAATTTTTTTGAAACATTAAAAGAATATGAACGCATGACTCCGGGGCTTGGAAGAATAAAGGAGTTTTTTGAAAGCATAGGCAACCCTCAGGATAAAGTAAAAACAGTTCATATAGCAGGAACTAATGGAAAAGGGTCAACAGCAGTTTTTATGTCTGAGATTTTAAAGCTAGGTGGATATAAGACTGCATTGTACATATCTCCTCATTTAGTTGAGATTACTGAAAGAATTAAGATTAACGATCGAATATACCTGCACAAGTTTTTGATTATTTGGCGAAAAAATATTTTGAGAAAGCGGTTAAGTATAAACTTTCTTATTTTGAATATTTAACGACGTTAGCTTTTATATATTTTACAGGGCAGAAAGTTGATATTGCCATAATTGAGACGGGTGTTGGCGGACGCTTTGATGCAACTAATATTATAAAAAATTCATTAGTTTGCATTATAACATCTATTGCAAAAGATCATCAAGAAATATTGGGCAATACTATTAAGGATATAGCTTTTGAAAAAGCGGGTATAATAAAAAAAGATGCTTATGTTGTTTGTGGAAGACTATCGCAAGCCGCGATTTCTGTTATAAAAGATAAAACAAGGAATCCGTATGTATATGGAACAGATTTTAAAACTTTAAATAACACAGCGTCCATATATGGTCAGCAGTTTGACTATATAAGCAAAAATATAAAATTAAATAATATTGAATTGAAACTTTTGGGGAAACATCAAGTTGTAAATGCTTCCGTTGCTGTTTGCGCAATAGAGCTTTTAAATAACAACGGATATCGTTTAAACGAAACCTGTATAAGAATGGGCTTAAAAAATACTATTTTCCCCGGACGTTTTGATATAAGAAAAGTCTGTACTGGTGACAAAAATTTTAAATTAATTATAGACGGTGCACATAATATTCAGGGTTTTGATGTATTTCTTGAAACATTTAGGCAGTTAGGTTTTTCAAAAAAAAAAGTAACTTTTATTTTTGCCATAATGAAGGAAAAGAAATATAAGTATGTTATAAGAAAGATAGTGCCTTTTGTTAAAAAAGTAATATTGCCTAAAGTAAATAATGACAGAGCCATAAGTCCAGATGTTTTGGAAGCAGAATTTTTAAAACATATTGTGCAAAATAAAATTTATACCGCTGATTCAGTAGAAAAAGCTTTAAGTATGATGGATAATGGAGAAACTTCTGTATGTATAGGATCTCTTTATCTTGCCGGTGAAGTTTTGACGGTTATATACAACAAGTCACGTTATAATTGATAACGATATATATAAAAGAACCAAAAAGATTTTTTTAATTGTTTGATAGATCATGTTTTTTGTATTGGTAGTTATGTTGTTGAAGTCAGTATTAAAAGCTTAAAAATTCTTCTAAAATAAAAAGTGCCAACGTTTCTTATAAATTTTGCAACTTCCAATACTCTGGTGTATATTAAAGCATGTTGTGAGATAATATTGTTAAAGGAATTAAAGTAAGTTTAAAATTGTGACAAAGACTTGGATTGTGCAAAATCTGGTATCGAAAACATGTGTACACTTTAAGTTGCCGAAGCTATAATGAATGTATCCTAAACAGTATAACATATCGATGAATAAATCAATAAAAAAAATTATTCTCTTCTTTCTTATATTTTTATTAACCGGAGTTGCGTTTGCTAATGAGGTTGAGATATTTGCAGATAATCTTGAATATTTTGAAGGTATGGATAAAATTGACGCATATGGCAATGTTGTTTTAAATTGGCAAGACAAAAAGATATATGCCGATTATGTTGAGTTTGTTATTAGTGAAAAAGTCATTAATGCATGCGGTAATGTTAAAGTTGAGGAAACTGGGAATACAATTCATGCAGACAGTATTTCATATAATTATGGGAACGAAGTTGGCTATATAAAAGAAACCTTTGCTTATTCTTCTTATTTATTTATGCGTTCAAAATCTATGGAGAGACGAGGGAAAAATACATTTGTAATCCATGATATAATATTTTCAAATTGTGATTTGGACAAGCCCCACACTTATTTTAGATCAAAACGTTGTAAACTTATTTTAGGTAAAAGAATAACCATTTACAATGCTGTTTTTTATATTGGGAAGATCCCTGTGTTTTATCTTCCGGTTGTTACAAAATCACTTAGATGTTGCAAAAGTTTTGGTTCAAACTTAAGATTTGAAATTGAACCAGGTTATATAAATTCAGGTGTTTTTTCATTAAAAACTGCTGTTTCATTTTCATTAAGTGAAAACGCTATAGGTAAAATTAAGTATGATTGTTTAGGAAAAAAAGGTAGAGGATATGGGGCAGAAATAAATTATGTAACTGACAATGCAGTAGGAAATATATTTGCTTACACAACTAAAGATTTGAATAATAATAATAATAATAATGGAAAAAAATGGCAGGTAAGACCTAATTACTTCCATAGGGTAAATGATCAATGGACTATAAGATCGAAAGCAAATTTTATAAGTGATAGAAGTTTCAATGACTTTTATAATCAAAGCGATTGGGAAAGAACTCGAAATTGTGCAACTGTTACAAGACAGTGGAGTAAGGCAAATTTATTGTTTGGTGTTTGGTATAATACTTCTGATAATAGCAGTGTTGTTTCAGAGTATAAAACATCGTTAATAAGTTTACCGAGAGTGGTAGTGGATATATATGCTAAAAATCTTGGTATGGGATTGGTGCAAAAACCATATTGGTATTATAGTCACGATTATGTGAAGGTTGAGGGATCTGATTATTATTTTTTTAAAAATACAAGTTTATTTAGATATACATTGACAAAAAATTTTAAATTAGGCAGGAGATTAGTATTGAAGCCCAGCTTAGAGATGACTGAAAATTGGTATGACAAAGATGATTCAGGCAGTTTTAAAAATGTTTGTTTTACACAGTATGGCGGCGGTGTAAATGCAAGGTTTAGAACGACAAGCTGGATGCATTGGAACATTGATTATCTATACAAAGCAAGCAATAGATATCATGTCGATCCTTTAAAAAAATATTGTGGCATAGAAGCTAATTGTTTTAAGCTAAGCAATTATATGTACGTAGGTGACAAAACAACAGTAAGAAATGCCTTTGAATGTAGTTTACTACATGATACTAGTAAGCAGCGGCGGTTGCCTCTTATTACAGAATTAACATGGACGCCTAAATATTTTGTAAATGTGTATGCGGAGGAAGTGCAGCTTGTAGAACCATATAAATTTAACTCTTTTAAATTTTATCTAAAAGTAGGGGAACTGAAGAAAGTATATTTTAACTTTGGTGCTTTTTATAAAAATTGCGATGATATTAAAAATCGTAAAATAAATAATATTTTTGGATTTGGAGTATGGCTTACTCCTAAATGGAGATTGGATTATAATGTCGGAACTACAGCGTTAGTTGATTCATCGTATATAGCAACAACTAATCAGGAACTTAGACTTTATAGGGATTTACACTGTTACAATTTTGTAGTAAGGTGGAGGGCAACTAAACTCCATAAGGATGTTTTTTTTAAACTTTGTCTAAAGACAAATATGCCTTTGAAAGGCTCAAACAATTTAGATTATGATGTTTCTGAAGAAATGTTCTGTCCGTGGGAATATGAACGCCAAGCAAAAAGTTAACGAGATATTTTCTATAACGGAGAGGTGGCCGAGCTGGTTGAAGGCGTTAGTCTCGAAAACTAATGTACGAAAAAATGTATCGAGGGTTCGAATCCCTCCCTCTCCGC
>JAISRA010000136.1 GCA_031273885.1 Endomicrobium sp. | reverse complement strand
ATCTAAGGGTAACTAAGGGTTCGAGATAATCTACTGATATACAACTTGTTAAAAATTAAGTAAAATTTAAGTACTTAAAATAATAGACTAATGAAGTTTCTCTTACAATTTTGCGGTGTTAATCAAAAAACAATAATTTTATGAAACCGTACACCGAAAAAAAAGTATTGAGACCAAACAATCTAATTTTGAGAGAACTTAAAATTAGAAATCAGAAATTACAGGTAGAGATAAACTACCTCCTAAGAACTAAGTTTATTGAGAGAGGTTTTTAAGTAATTAAAAACAGCTTCATTCTCTTTTAATTTTAAATACTCTTTAAAAATAAGACTATTTTTTAACAATTCTTTTTCATTTTCAATGACGAAACTTACTATATCGTCTATTGAATATGTCTCTAATATATTAGGCTTGTCCTCATGAATAATAAAGTTTTTTTCTGTATTTAAATACATATTTCCTTTGCCTAAATTAAGCCAGTCCGGATTTATGTCCGAGAAGTAAGCAAGTAAAGTGTTTACTGTTTCTCTGCTAGGATCATTTTTACCAGCTCTTAGATTGTATACAATTTGGCGATTTAGTCCGGTTGCCTCTTCTAATTTGTAAGGAGGCATGTTTTTTTCTTTCAAAACGGCTAAAAATCGTTTGTTTATATCACTCAATTTTTTCATAGAATAATTTTTTTAACAAAGATTTATTTGCTAACAAAGATTTATTTGTTAGCTTTGTCCTAATTTAAAGACAAAGTTAAGTGAAAAATACTCGATTCAAATTAACGTTTTTTTTTCCAATTACGGAAGCAGAACAGGAACATATTAAAGATTTAATTAATCTTTTAGGCTGCAAAAAACAGGGAGATTACTTACTCATTGCCCAGATGGTGGACATGAATGTAGAGTTAGTAAAAAAATCTTTGGTAAGAATAACTTCTAAAGATCATTTACGGGTTTTTGAAGCTCTGAAAAAAATTGTTGATAGTAGAAAAAAATTATTAACAGGCGTGCCATCTGTCGGCAAGGATTAATGATGTATATAGGAATTTGCAAACCAAAACAGATGACCGGAGGAGATAATAAAGGCTCCTCAGATAATCTAATTTCTTACTTAACTAAGGAAGAAATAACAGAAGATGGGGAGTTAGAAGAATCAGAGGGATTTTTTAATCAGGAGGGGGATTTTATAAAAGCAGAAGATGCCAAGAAGTTAATAGATGATAATTCTGTCGGTTTGAAAAAAGAGGATTCCAAATTTTTTATGCTAACCGTTAATCCGTCTGAAAAAGAGATTAAGTGGATTTTAAAGGATGTAACGGCAGAAAATCCGAGAGAGATTAAGGATATTAAAGAATTGTCGCCGGAGGAATTAAAAGATTATCATCAAAGGCTAAAAGAATATTCTAACGAAGTGATGAATCTTTACGCTGAACAATTCGATAGGACGGTTGATGGCAAAAAAATTATCGGAGAAGATTTAGTTTATGTCGCTAAAATTGAAGAAAGTAGGGAATATAAGATAACGGATAAACAAGTACAGGATAATAATAAACTGTTTCATCAGATTAGGGTAGCGGACGAATTAACAAAAAAAGAATTAGAAACGAAGCTGCATAGAACCGCAGAGGGAACTATAATAGAAAGTGGACTTAAAAAAGAGGGATTGCAATCTCATGTCCACATTGTTGTCTCTCGATTTGACAAGTCAAAAAAAACAAAAATGAGTCCTCTGGCTAATAGCAGGGGATATTCGGATCAGCATCAGGTAGGAGGTAGAAAAATAAAGGTAGGATTTTCAAGATTGGAGTTTTCATTAAACTGTGAACAGAAATTTGATGAAAAGTTTAATTACCAGAGAAACTATTATGAGAGAGAAAGTTATAAGGTTCAGCAAAAAAGAAATCAAAATCAGAAAAAAGGAAATATTATCAATACTATAGACAAGTACGGACATATAGATCCTATTAATTCTTTACAATTTGCGGGACGAACTTTGCAAAATGGAGTAAATACCAGAAATCTCAGTCCGGTTAATATTGCGAAAAATGAGATAAATAAATTAAACCCTATAAATGAATTTAGATACAAGATGGATTTGATTAAACAGGCACAACAGCAGATTAAGCAGGTAATTAAATCCGGCGGACTTGAATTATGATGAAAAAAAGTCCAAGAAAGAAACGTAAATACAAATGATGAAACTATTATACATACTACTGATTGTCGGGATAATATTCTTAATAACGAATCTTATTTTATTAATCTATTCTTTCATTAGAAGTAAAGACAGCGAAAAACCGATTAGAAAAAATATCGTTTTAGAACACGATAAAGGAAAGATAATATATCGGAACCCCTACAATGGTTTTTTGATTTACGGTGGCGCAGAGGCGGGAAAAACGGCAAGTATCGGGAAGCCTCTACTCAAACAATACATGTTAAATGGTTTTGCAGGGTTTATTTACGATGCCAAAGAAAGTGATTATACGTTAACTGCGTTGAAAATTGCCAAAGATATTGATTATCCGTACCCTATTTACAATTTGGATTTTCTTAAGCCGGGACGTGGTTATCGGACTAACATATTTTGCCCAAAAGTAATCACGGAATCTTTATTAGTTACGGAGTTTGCAGAATTATTTTTTACTTCTTTTTTGAAAGAGGGCGAAAGAAAAGATGAGTGGTTTAGCATGTCTTTAGGCGTATTCAAAGGCATAGCTTGGATATTTTATAACGATTATCCTGAATTATGCTCTTTGCCTCATATATGCAATTTTATTGTGCATAATAGTTCTGATAAAATATTGAGATTTTTAAAAAGTAACGATACGGCACGAGGATTAGCAGGAGCATTAATTAATTCCGCAGGTTCCGAAAAAACATTTTTTTCTATCATGTCGAATTTATCAAAGTTTATAGGAGATTTTGCAGCAAATCGTAACGCCTGTTATATACTTTCCGGTGATGATTTTTTTTACAATCCTTTGGAAGTTGGGAACCCTAAAATGATTTGTGTGTCTAATCATTTTGTAGCACGTGATGTTATCAGTCCTTTAATAGTTCTTTTATTCTGCACCATCGCCAAACAAATTAGATTCGGAAATAAAATCCCGATGGTATTTTTTTTAGACGAAGCTACCACTTTCAAAATACCGGATTTGGAGAGTTACCCAAGTGAGTTGAGAGAATATTTAGTTGCCTTTGTTTTGTTAACTCAAAGTGCGGGTAAGATTGAGAAAAAGTATTCAAAATACGATAGAAGTTCGCTAGAATCGAATTTAGCTAATCAATTTTACGGATGGACGGCCGATCAACTCGCTTTAGATAATTACGCTAAGCAGTTCTCCAGAGCGGACGAAAAAACAAAGTCCTTTACTACCTCACAAGGAAGCAAAAGAAGTACAACGGTTTCAACTAGAAAGGAGATTCGTTATGATGGGGAATTTTTTGCATCATTACAACCGGGTGAATTCGTCGGGAAGTGCAAAAATGCAAGCGTAAAGACTTTTCACAACCGATTCAAACAATACGCAGAGGAAAAAGAATCGGAATTGCCTTTAATAAGGGAAGTTACGCCGATTATGATTGATGAGTATTATCAGCAGATAATTTCAGAAGTAAAGAATATTAACTAAAAATTATATTATATGAAAAAGACTAAATTTTTATTGGCAACCGTACTTTATCTTTCTTTTTTTTCTGTGTTGCAGGCACAGGAGGTTAGAAGTAAAGTTAATGAAATTCTTGCAAATTGGATTCTTCCGGTGTTTGCATTTATATGTGTAGGAGCTGCGATTGTAGGAATTGTAAAAAACTATGATTTAATCGTAGATAGTCAGGGGGAGGGAACATCAACCAAAGGATGGATTAATGTAGGTAAAACGGTTTTGTACGCTTTCATCGCATCAATGGCGGTAAGCTCGGTAATAACAGTTATTGCAAGTATTAATTTGTCAATATGATAACAACAGAATCGTACAAAAATTTAAAAGATGCTCCTAAAATTTTTGGGATAAAGGCTTCTTTTATGATGTATTTTATCTTAATACTTATTTTGGAACTACTGGTTACAATTGTAAGCATGATACTTTTTTTTATAAAAAAGAGTATAGGCGGAGGGTTCGGAAGTATACTAATAGGTTGTTCAATTATAATTGTTACCTATTTATTTTTTGAATATGCCAGTAAACAAAAGAAGTTCAAAAAGATAAAAAAACGTGCTGAAATCATCTCTAATATCAATCTCAATCAGTTTTTAAAATGAAAGTAGTTACAGCAGCAGCTTATTCGATTGCCAATGTGATAGATAATATTATCTATTCTAAGGATGGCAGTATTTCTTTTTTGTTCTGGATGGAACAGCCGGAGAAATATTCTTTGAACGAGCAAAAATTTGATACCCGGATTAACGATTTTTATATAGCTTTTAAAAATATGCCAAAAGATACTTATTTGCACAAGCAGGACATTTATCTAAAAAAATCTTTTGATACAAGTTTGATTCAGGGAAATATGTTTTTAGACGAGGCGATGAGACGGCATTTTTCAGACAGAGAGGGCATTCAACATTTTTGTATTCTGGCATTTGTCATTACCGATTTGAAAAGCCTTGAAAAAAATTATCTACAAAATCCCTTTGCATATAAGGAAAAACTCCATATAGATGACAGGGATAGACTAATTGAATTTGAAGATAACGTAAAAAAGGCGACAGAGATAATTAACAATTGTTATCGGACTAAGGTTAGTCCGTTAACAGAAGTCGAAGCTAAAAACTATATTTATCAATATGTTAACGGCTTTGAAGATGCAGGCTATTATGATATTGACTTCCGAGATAAAACGATCGGGGAGAAACATTTTGACCTGTTTTCCTTTCCACAGATTGAATATTTTCCCGACCATATTACAAATATCAAAAAAGATGATATTTCAAAAGAAGAATTTACTTTTTGGGAGGGATTTATGGATATGCTCGGGGAAACTTTAGAGTACAATCACATTTACAATCAGATAATCTATTTTCAAGGAAGCAAAAATATTGAAAATGAGATAGATTTATCACAAAGCGAATACGGAAAGGTACGGAACCTCTCAACAGCAGTAGATAAAAAAGCGAATCAATTAGAGGCTTTTTTAGATAAAATGGCGGAACCGACCAGTGATATTGTTCTGGTCAAAGCTCATTACAACCTTATCCTTTTAGAGAATTCGGAGGAAGAATTAAAAAGGGGAAAGGCGAGGGTTGAAAGTTTATTGCGGAGAAATAATATTCAATTCTATAAGCCACAGAAAGAGGTTTTAAAAGATACTTTTTTAGGTTCTATAATAGGTCGGGAAAAACATTTGCACCGGGACAATTTTTTTATCTCTCAAATTAAACAATCTTTATGCCTGTGTACCAATACAACAATGCCAAGAAGTGATGCAGAGGGCGTTTGGTTCAATAACAGGGTAAACAATCTTCCCTTAAGAGTAGACATCTGGGACGAAGATAACAGACGTATATCTGCTCGTAATGGAATTATTATAGCCCAAACCGGAGGGGGAAAATCGGTAACCGCACTTAATATTATTACTCAATATTTATCGCAAGGAGTTAATACTATAGTAGTAGAGTTTGGGCGGTCATTCCAATTCATTACCCTCCTGTACCCGGATATTTCTCATCATATTTCTTATTCTGAAGATAAACCTTTGGGAATCAATCCGTTTAATTTGGATAAGAAAGGGCTAACTCCTGAAAAATTATCTCTATTAAACACTATTATTTTAAAAACTTGGCGAGTAAAAGAATTTTTCGACGATACCCATGTTTCGGTAGCAGTCAACAAATTACTCAAAAAGTATTATGAGATAAGGGATTGTAACTATTGCTACGAAGATTTTTATCATTTTGTGGTGAACGGAGGTAGCGAGCTTCTTCAAAAATTAGAGATTAATCCGGAATACTTTAACCTTGACAGTTTTAAACATATCGGCTCCGAATTCATCACCGGAGGCAGATACGAAAAAGTTTTCCAACAAGATGAAACAACCACTACATTGTTAAAAGAAAAACAGTTGATAGTGTTTGAACTTACAGAAATTAAGAAGGACCCTTTTTTAGTTTCTCTGGTCATGTTAATACTTCACGAGGCAATAGACACTAATATATTAGCTGACAGAAGTAAAAGAGGTATGTTATTACTTGATGAGTTTGCAGAGACGGCGACCATTAAAGATAAGTATACCGGAGAGGAAATTATGCAAACAACAGCTATTCTATACCAGAAGATCAGAAAGGAAAACGGAGCTATTTATGTTATAGTTCAAGACCCATCTCAATTGCCACAGAATAACTATTTAAGCGGAATGATTGCCAATTCGCAGATATTAATAGTTCTCCCATCTAAAGAACTGACATACGAGGGAGTTAAAAGAACTTTTTTATTAAAGGAGCATGAAATGTACCAATTATACTCTATAAAAAACAATGTAAAAAATACCGCTAAGCCTTATTCAGAGTTGTTTTTAAAAATTGGGGAAGAAAGTTTTGTCTTGCGCTTAGAACTTTCCAGAGAAGCATTTTTAGCGTTCCAAACTGATAGTTCTACTTGGGCAGAGCTTTACAAAAGGTATTCGGAAACTCCTGATTTACAACTAATAATCACCAACTATAAATATTAAACATCATGAAAAAATTAAAAATAACATTCGAACAGTTATTAAGTACGAGAAGAAAAAGAGTAATAGTGATAGTATTTCTTCTTTTTAGCCTTGCTTTTACGGCTCAGCTGATAGTTTCAGACCCGGGAAATGCCACAAGTAATCAGGCACAACTGGCAAAGATGGTAAAACAATTACAAGAGGCTCAAGAACAAACGAGCGAGCTTCGGAATATGAAAAGCAACATTCAAAAGAATTTGGATTTTGTCCAAAAGGTGAATGAGAATGTAAAGAATTATGAAAGGGTAAGAAAAATAATAACTAATCAGGAGAAGATTTACAATATGGCATTTTCCATTAAAAGTGAGTTCTCCGGGAGTGATTATTTACAAGTTATTCTAAGGTCGGAAAACATGACAAATGCTATTCTGGAACAAACAAAATCGAATATTAATGAACTTTCCAAAATTCTCAATTCGGGGAGCTTTAATATGAATGATGCGGAAAGAATTGAAAGTATAAGATTTTACGAGGAGGAAACAAATAAACAAATTTCTTTGTTGTCATCCCAGAGGAGTATTTTAAGGAAATATGAAAATGCCTTAAAAATTTGTAAGGCAAATAAATTTAGTGTGGACGATTTAAAAAAATAGAAGATGACAGATGTAAGAATTTTAGATTATAGCACCGTAGAAGCTGCCTATAAAAGCATAGTACTAGACCATAAAGAGATGATAGGTTTATGCACCGGATTGGCTTTGATGTTCGCAATTTTTGTACTTATAAAAGAAGTGCAAAGACAGGCAGCAGAGAGAGGAAGCAGAGATATAGATATTGTTGCAATTGTCTCCCTAGCTAAGTCTTATATACATGTAATTGCTATGATTCTGGCTTTGCCTTGGGTGATGGTGGGAGTGGAAGAAATTTTTTCAATAGTTGAAAAAAGTTATATAGGACAACTGGGCGGTTCGCCCAATAATGAGATTTTAAAAACTTACGAAAAGGAATTAGAAGCATTTTTGAATGATGATGTAGGAGTAGACTTTAATATATTTTCATTTGACAGTTGGATAAGAGTTTTTACGACAGGATTGGATTTTGTTACAATCATGATTGTAACGCCATTCGTGATAATGATAGATAATTGGAGTTTTGGCTTTGCCTTAGTGTACAGGTTTATCTTTTTGGCTATTCTTAAAATGACAGGAGGAATTGCATTTGCCTGTTACATTTACGAGGGGACAAGACATATTTTTTATACTTACATAAAGAACCTGGCAATTTGCTATTTACTGATTCCTGCGTTTTTACTGGTAACAGTTTTTGTTAATGCCTTAAGAGATTTATTTATCGACACAAGCTACGTGCAGACAGGAATTTTAATTATGTGTGTGTTTTTAAAGATAGCAGGTTACGCTTGGTCTCAAAGATTATTGCATCAATCTATTTAATTTAAAATCCATGAAAAACACAAAATCGTTAAAAGGCTATGATGATTTAATAGACGGTAAAAAAACGGTAAAATTTATGATACTTTTCGTAGTAGGATTTTCGATTATTATAGTTCTGTCCTCATTGTATTTCTCGTACCGTCTACATTCTAAAGCCATAGATACGGTGAAAGTAATAGATAGTGAGGGGCGAGTAATCCCAAGCGAAGCAAAGAGGAATCAGGATGTTTTTATAGCATCATTACAGGCACATATTGCTAATTCCCTGTATTATCTGAATACTTTTGACAGGAATTCTATAAAAGAAAACCAAGCCAGAGCATTATTTCTAGTAGATAAAAAAAGTGCCGACAGAATATTCAATAGCTATAATACCACAGGAGCTTATAACGATGCGATTAGAAATAGTTATATTTACGCTTCCAAATTTGTAAAAATTACAAGTGTCAGCAGTAAGGAACCCTTTAGCGTTGAGTTTGAGGGGTTGTTGGAAATTACGGATGGGGATAGAATCGTAAAAAACAAGGTCATAGGAAAAGGAAAAGTTCGCTACAATACCCCCTCATTTCCGTATAACACACAAGGAATGTTACTGTATGATTATTTACAAACTTATGAAGAAGTTCAAAAATAATAAATACAAATCATATGAATAAGGGAAAAATTATTTTAATCTGCGTAATCAGTATTCTGTTTTGCATCACTGTTGGAGCAATAATTTACATAGTCAGCGTGAATAGCGAAGAAGAAACGACTAACGGAGCTATTCCGCCTCTATTGAATACAAAAGATAGTTTGACTTACAAGGATATGTTAGGAGTTAACAATACCAATACTAACGAGTATACAAGTCATACTAAAGATTCTGCGGACATAAAAAGTCAAATTGCCGATTTATACGGAGTAGGCGAACAAAACAAAAATTCGGTAAATAATAATTCGAGCGGTCAGGAAAGAAGCGATTATGATCCTTACGGCAGTAGGGAAATGTACACAGTTCCTAAGATCAATTACAGCAGATCTGCCGATGATTATAATTCTGCTTCCTACGAAAGTAGTAAAGAACCGGAACAGGAAGAACATGTGCCATATTCTTATTCCGCTCCTGATAAAGTGAGCGACAAAATCTATTCTGCGCAGCTTCTGGGTGAACTCAAAAAGAATCACTACTTAACGCCTGAAAATCCTAAAGTAACAATTATGACTTTGGAAGATATAATTGTCAGCGGTACCAGAGTTCCCAAAGGTAGCTACTTAGTTGCTTATGCAAGTTTTAATAGGGAAATAAAACTTACTATAAAACAAATTAAGGTCGGAAAAAAAGTTATTACAACTGATATAGAGTGTCTGGATGCGCAAGGTCAATCCGCAATTCAGTTAGTGGGCGGAACCAAAGAAATGATACAGGATGAAGCCAGTAATATTGTTCAGGATGAAACAGAAACAGGTAACAAAGTTATAGATAAAGCGGTAAAATTAGTAACAAAACGAAAAACCAAAGTTCGCCTCAACTCAAGTTATATTTATCTAAAAATCAACAAGTAATGAAAAAAATATTAATTATGCTTATATTGTTTTTTGCGAATAATTTAGAAGCTCAAACTCCAAACCCTATTAAAATAGTTCTGGATACAATTGAAGTATCAAGAATAGTACAGACGTATCTAACATTTCCAAACGAAATAAAAAAAATAAATACAAATCTGGGCAGCCGGAATTTGAATATTGAAAACCCGGAATCTTTTAATGCGCACTACGTGCTTAGCGTAAATGCAAACCGAAAATTCCTCACCGAAGATATTACCATGATAGATAACAATTCCACATATTACAACATTCATGTTATCTATTCCGACAAAAAACCCGATAAAATATTTTATTTTTTCGGAGGCATCCAGAACATTGTAACGGAAAATAGAGAAAATGCGGAAGATGTAATAGTTACGGAGGAAGATAAAAAATACCTGAAAGATAAAAAAGTCTATTATGCCACCGACACTCTTGGTTACAAAGAAGAAGCCAGGCGATTAAATTCTCTACATACTAGTAAAATCAAACGAATTTATATATCAAATAATTCCATCTATTTTTCCCTGATTGGAACCTACTCACGAGTTGACAAACTTTATCTAAGATTTGAGATTCGGAATAAATCCGCATTTCCATTTGATATATCCCAAATAAAATTCCTCCTAAGCGAAAGCTCGAAGAATTGGAGTGTAGAGAGCAATTCCGATAAAGAAATATACCCAATCTTTGAGTATAACAAACGTTATGGCTCTGTTCTTCCGGGCAAAACAATGCACCGGACTTTTGTCTTTGATAAATTTAGAATAACCACCAAAAAAGGCGAATTGAAAGTTATTTTATCGGAGCAGGAACAAAAGGAAGACGGCGCACCTGTCTCTAATTATTTCATCCCAATTCCGAAAGACTATATTAACAATCCCATCAATCTATCCAAAGGTTGGGATAAAGCAATAAAAGACCAAATCAATGCCGAGACAGAAGAAGAACTAAACGAAAAACCCAATGAAAATGAATAACAAAATTATTATGCTCATCCTGTTATTGTGTTCTACTTTGTGTATCGCACAGGTGAGAGGAACTTCCGCCATACAGATCATTGGCGGATACGAAAAAAACGGTTATATAGCCACCGGATACTATGTAAATTATGCGTCGGAGGAAAGCTATATTAAAGCCGGGCTTCATGTTCACATAGAAGAAATTGATGTAAAAATCGAGAATGAAAAGTTTCCGACATCTAAAATGCCTATACAATTGTACTTAGGCAGTCTGGAATACTACATAAATCTTTTCGACCTCGATTACAAGAAAAACACCCGCCTTTTTATAGGAGGCGGAATAATCGGAGGCTACGAAAATGTTAACAAAGGCATAAAGTTCCTGCCGGATGGTAGAACCATTTTTGCCGATAGCAAATGGATTTATGGTTTTACAGCTGCACTGGACTTGGACATGTATCTCCTTACTTACGGCAGGCACGTGGACAAACTCCTATCGTTAACAATCACTCCCCGATACAATTACTACCTGAATAGTGATATTGGTAATCGTCAACCGAACCTTTTAATAGGCTTTAAAATTACTTTTTAAAAATAATTATTAACTTTACAATCTTATTTTATGAAAAAAATATTAATTATGCTCATGATTTCGCTCTCCTACCTTAGTTGCGACAATAGAGAATATACCGATGATATAGTCGGTATACGACCGATTTCTTTTGAGATGTCCCTTACTTCTCAAAACCCGGAGATATATTTCAATGATTCGTGCCGAATACGGTTTAAGTTAAACCCTGAATTTGTATCAGATATTAATCCCAACACTTTTAAAGTACTATACACGCTTACAGGTGGGGAGGGGACTATCTACTTTCGGGGGAAAAAATATGTACCCGGTGATGAAATAATTATAGATTATCCCGATTTCCCGGTAGATGACGACCAAGTTTACTTTAAACCCGCATATCTAGAAGATAAAAGTTACACAATTAACTTTTCAGCCAGAGACAATACCGATGCCAGTTCAACGGCAGCTCTCACCATTAATATTAAGCAAAGAGAGTTTGAGTTTACTGCTTTAAAGCTCACAAAAGAAAAACTATACGCAAAAGAGACAAAGGGAAAAATCAAGTTAAATATATCTACGCTTGGTAATCCTGTGGGTATGGGATATAATCTGTCTTTTACAGTGAGCGGGACAGGAGAGGGGACAATGTTCTACAAAGATATTGAATACCTCACAGGGCAGGCAATACCGATTGATTCAGGTGAATCCGAAATAGAATATATGCCGGAGAACTCTGATTCCGGAAAACATAAAATAATATTAACCGTTAAAGATGCCACTGGATTAACTAAACAGCAGGAAGTTGAATTTGACATTTATAGAAACCCGACAGTTAACTCACTCACAATCAAAAAAACTTTCGACGATGTAAGCTGTTGGTTTAACAACTGCGACTTCCGAAGCGTATACTATATTGATTACAACATCGAACTCGAAGAGGGCGTTAAGCTAAGTAGAATTGTAATTACTGGAATATCCTGCATTACTGGAAATCCGGTGGCGAAAGAATTAATAAATCTCCACCAATATCCGAACCCGAACACCAACGTAGAATTTCATCGGGAGACCAATCCTGACCCGGATGAAACTTGGTCGGTCGGAACAACAATGGAGATAGTTATAATAGATGCCAATAACAAAGAAACAACTTATAATACTATAGTTCATCTAAAATAAAATAATTAAAACATTAGAATATGAAAAAAATCTTTAAAAAATTGTACCTTTTTGCAACCATTGTTGCATTGGTACCAGTAGCCACAGGCTGTAGCGATGATGACGACGATGACAAAGGGAAAGAGAAAGAAGTTGCCTTAAATATAGACAATTTATCTCTTAACGTATACGGCAGCACGTTTTATCTTAAAAATTTATGGTCGGAAAAACCTCTTGACCTGCATTCAACCGGTATAACTCCCAATACTGAGTTATACTTTCAGTTAAAGGATTGCGAAAAAGACGATACTTTTTCTTTTTTAAAAGCCCGAATCGAATTAGGGCATCTTGCAGATGCCGATGTATTTTCCATCTACAATAACTCCCTCTGTGATGGTCAGAGTGGTGGTGGTGATTTCATTTCCACCATTGTAATTTCTGGCACCGATATTATCGCCACAAGCGAGGGCGGAGAAGTTATAACTTTAAATAATGTCAAATTATATACTTGGTTTGATACGTACAACAAGGCTCGCCTTACATTCACCATGTACAACAAGGAGCATGATGCGACTTGGCACTATGAGATGGTTACAGATTTGTGATTTGCTTACAAAAATTTTAGTTAACTTTGGACTTAGGATTACAACTCAACTGTCCCGGTAGATTATAATTCAACAGTTGTGATTTGCTTACAAATTTTAGTAAAAAAGGAGATTTAAATATCTCCTTTTTTTTGTTCCGGTGGCAACAGATCAGTCGGAAATTTTGCTAACATTTTTTGTTACCTGTGCAGATGCCGGCGAATAATTTTGTTAGCATTTTTTCTTCTAAGAGCAACAGATCAGTCGGAAATTTTGCTATATTTTGCTAACATTTTTTGTACCCGGAACAACTGCGGGCATTTAATTTTGTTAGCAATTTTTGTGCAGTTCACAACAGATCACCCAGAACAGGTGTCTTGTTTTGTTAGCATTTTTTCGGAGAAAATAAACCGCCGGGTACTAAAAAAAATAGTATATTTGTGTGCTAATCAAATGGTTGCTGTGCAACCTCCCAAATTTCAATTATTATTATTTAGCCAGTTCATTTTTAATAATGAACTGGTTGTTTTTTTAAATAGCAAAAAAAGAGGCTGCCAATGCTTTTGGGCAGCCCCTTTTTGAGAAAAATACTTAGTTGCCTAATGCCTAATTTATAATAAAAACAGGTGTACCTTTAGGTATGTAATTCGTCAATATATGCGGGTTCAAAAATGAGTACCAATTATCTCTTTTTATAATGCTTTCTCCATCGTAAAATACGATGGAGACATCATTCCAACTTTTGGTCAATTGAGCGGAATAAAAATTGTGATAATCACCAAAAATATCAATGTATTTCATCGCATAATACCGAATTATATAGTCTCTGGTTTCTTTTGGTAGGTGTGGGTAAAGCTGCCAAAATTTTTTGCTTCCTGCCTTTTTTATTGCTTTTTGAACATTACCAATCCCGCAGTTATAACTCACTAATGCTAAATTCCAATCTTTCAGCTTCTTATAAGAATCTCGCAAATAACGAGCTGCTGCATCACTACTCGCAACAACATTATACCAGTCATTTACATATTCATTTTTCCGTAATCCGTATTGTCGCCCGGTTTCAGGCATGAATTGCCAATAGCCGGCGGCTCCTGCACTGCTTGTTGTACGACCATTAATGGAGCTTTCAATTAATGTTAAATATTTAAGTTCCGTAGATGCGCCGTAATACTCTAGTTTTGCGTTAAATACAGGTTCAAAAAAATGAAACACAGCAAATATATTAGGTAAAGTTTTCCATGATAGATATTCTATTATTTGGTTGTAAATCAGGCTGTTAAATTCAATCTTAAGAGTGCTGTTATAATTCATAATTTCAAAACGTTCAGAGACAGCTGAATAAGTATTAGCATAAGTATATGAATATGAGTAATATACAAGAAGAAAACTTAAAAATATCTTTTTCATAATCACTATTTTTTAACTTCGTTAAATGTAACAAAGATTTCTTTACTAACAAAGATTTATTTGTAGATTTTAAAAAGGATTTGGGCGTTTCCCTACGGGTCGGGCTATCCGCTGCAATTCCTCATAGAAAACTATTTTTTATTGCTATTCTAATTTGTCTCATCCGAGCCAATTATAATAGATAAAAATATAATTTTCTATTTGCGGGATTTACGCTACTATCCCTAACGCTTGACAAACTTTTGTGCCGGGACAAAGCAATTTCTTTTTTGCAATGGTGCAGTTCTCTCTCTCACTTTCTAACTCAAAGGAATTTTTTATTTATTTGACTTCTTTTTCTCTCATTAACTTCTGATTTTTGATTTACCTATAATCAGAACTTCATTTTGTTTTATATGGTATCTACATTGTAGTAGTTCTCGCTCGTTTTTCGATTTGCAAAGGTTTAGAATTTTATGAACCAAAAAAAAATAAATAAAGGTATCTTTCATTCCAGTAATTTGAATTTTCCCCTGCACTTTTTTATCAGATTTTTTAGATTTTTTAATATTCTATAGGAAAAAAATCCGATAAAAAAGTTTGTATCAAATTAATTACTAGGGAAAAAGAAAACTCCTTGATTTATTTACGCCTCTGTTAATAGAACTACTCCATTTCATTCATTTCGTGCCTCAATTTCACTCAATTCCATAGTTCCATTAACTATCGGTTTTTTGGTTCTTAAAATTCTAATTAACCAGGCAAAGAAAAACGATAAGCGAGAACTAACAATGTACGATGTATAAAAAAAAACAAAATGGTTCTTTATATATGGTAAAAATCAGAAGTTAATGAGAGAAAATGAAAAAAAAAACTTCAAAGCTCAAATCTTCAATACCGATATATAAAGAAAACAAAGATTTATTACTAACAAAGATTTATTTGTTAACTTTAACGAAAATTATTTAAACATTCAAATTATGAAAAATCAAGTATCATTAATCGGAAGATTGGGTAAAGACCCAGAACTAGTAACTTTTGAAAATGGAGGTAAAATTGTCAATCTGTCAATCGCAGTTGATGATTCTTACAAAAAAGATGGTGAAAAAATCAAACAAAGCTACTGGATTAATTTAGTCGGTAATGGCAACGTTGCTGATGTAATCACTAAGTACTTCGTTAAAGGGGATCAGATTGCCGTTACAGGTAAGCTCAAAGTTAGAGACTACGAAAAAGACGGCGAAAAACGATTTGTTACAGAGGTAGTTATTCAATCCGTTGTGTTTGAGGCTTCTATTACAGCTCACAAGGCAGCAACAGAAGAATCTAGTAATGAAGAAGTTAAAGAGTAACTAATTTTAATTAACCCTCTATATTCATAGAGATGTAGGGGGTTTTTAAAAAAAATTAAACTGATGAGACGAATAACATTAATCTTTAATTATATAATGCAGATATTAGTAATTTTGCTTGGACTGGCATTAGGCTTTTTTATCGCAAAAATACTATATTGTTTAACTGTTTTTTTTAACGAATATATTTATCTAATTTTTAATACAATTTTGAAATCATGAAAGAGGTAAAATTTAAAGTAACAAAAATAACAGATTCGCGAAAATCCGGGTCTACATTGGAACTCGGAAAAATTTACGAAGGGTTCCAAGATAATTATAATAGAGTTCATTGGAAGGACTTTAATGGGGACGAGTGGGTTTTTTGGGTCAATGATACGTGCGAATTAATTTTAGATGAAAAAAATAAAATGGATACAACAGAGGATTTGTACAGCGATCCTGTGAAGATAAAAAGTTTTAATTTATCTGACGAGGAAAATAAGCTCGCAAACTACTGCCTAAATAACTTTTGGGCGTATATGGAAGTTATCGGAGAACGTGCAATTGCGAACGAGTTTATAGAGTTTTTCAAGGTTTTGGTTAGCCAGAGGAATTTTAATCCAAACCAGTTACCTTTGGATTTTGATTCGGATAAAAAGAATGAATAATATTAAAAAATTATGGATATAATTAAAAACAATTACATCAATGCCAGAATATCTGAGTTAATTGATAAGATTCAGTATGAGACAGGAGTACTAGATGCGACAACTAGCAAAAAGTTGACTTTGCAAGCTGTTAAACGAATTCAACAATATTGCGCAGAGATTGAAGATTGGGTTGCTAAATCAGGCTAAAAAAATTCTGCCAATAAGTCCGAAAAAGCGCAAAAAATACCTGTAAGAGTAAAAAAGTTCCTTTTTGGACTTTTTTTTAAAAGCTAAGAGCATGACAGGTAATATTTTAGCAAGAGCAATAACTATAATTATGTTAAATAGAATCATTAAGTTACGAATTTTAATTCATAAAAAATAATCATGAGCAAAAATAAAGTAAACGAAGCAAAAATCATTTATTTGAGAGATGTCTCTGAGGAGCAATACAGCTGTTTGGAGAGGATAAAAGACAAATATAATATTACTACCATCACAGGAGCAGTTCGATTCATAATCGACAACTTTGAAGACATTTTTTCAAAGATGGAACGTGCCGATAAATTAAATAAACAATTAAAAAAAGAATTGCAAGAATCCAGAGGAGAACTGGAACAGGTAAAAGAAGCGTGGAAAACTCTTAATAAATTACTTAAATGTTAGCAAAACAAGACACCTGTTCCGGGTGATCTGTTGTGAACTGCACAAAAATTGCTAACAAAATTAAATGCCCGCAGTTGTTCCGGGTACAAAAAATGTTAGCAAAATCGAAAAAACAAAGGGGAAGAAAAAATAAAATCAAACAAATGAAAGCAAATTTTGTAAAAATTAAAAGAAACGAACACGGCAGCATCACCGGAGTAGATGCTCTGGTACAATTCAACAAGGTAAAAGAAAAAATTATCACCATACGCAACCAACAAGTAATTCTTGATAGCGATGTTGCGAAATTGTATGGTGTGGGAACAAAGAGTATTCATGAAGCCGTAAAAAATAATCCTGATAAATTTCCCGATGGGTACATTCTCAATTTGACAGATGAGGAATGGGAAAAGTCAAAAATTTCGACTTCATTATCTGCAGGAGAAAAAACAAACATCTACTTTTCGGAAAAAGGGATTTATATACTTGCTACCATATTAAAAAGTACAATAGCAATGCAAACGACTATTGCTATTGTGGAAACCTTATACGACGGGCTAGAAGACGAGGAGGACGAGGAAAAAAGTATGGCGAGGTGGGAGATGTTTACATGGATGACTTTTATTGGATTACTTATCTACTTTTTTATAATCGTATTTTATCTCATATTTAAATACATGCCGGAGCATTAAGCTGCGAATTTATTACCGGGTATTGTTCAGGATATTTTTTTGTCTCATGATTTCTAAATTTACAAAATTATAATTTTGTAAATTTAGAAATTTGTAATATATTTGCTTGATTTTATTAAGCAAATATGAATCAGATAATATTATTGACGCATCAAAAGGGCGGAGTTGGCAAAAGTACCATTGCCTACAATTTGGCTCAGACTTTTAAAAAAAATTCAAAGGTAGCTATAATTGATTTTGATTTTCAGGGTTCCTTGCTACAAGTGTCGGGGATTTCTGATTTTGACATTTTTTCATATAACGGAAAATTGGATAAGATAAAAGAACTCCCTTATGATTTCACTTTTATAGATACTCCTCCATACATCATGGATAGATTGGAGGAACTCTGTAATATTTCTGATATAATTTTAATTCCTACAAAAGCAGGAATTTTAGATTTGTTTGCGATTGAGAAAACTATTAAAGTAGTTAGGGATTCCGGTAATATGGACAAGGCTTTTGTGGTTTTTAACATGGTCAAGCCTAACACTAATTTGACGGAGGACATTCAAGATAAAGTTAAAGAGTTTGGAATACGCCAGGCGAATACCAAGTTAAATGATTTTGTCGCATTTAGCCGCTCCGTTTTAGGGCAGTTGGAGAATCCTAAGGCACAACAGCAAATTGATGAATTGAGCAGTGAGGTGTTAGATTTCCTAATTTCACAAAAATCTAAAATTCGTAATTTAGAAAATTCGTAATTTATAAATTTATATATGAGCAAGATAGATATTTCAAAAAAGTTGGAAGAAGCCAAAAAAAGTGTAGTTTCCACGCCCAAACAAAAAGTGATTCCGGTACCGGAATCACGAGAAAAAGAAGTACCATTAGGTATTCTTGTGCCGGAAGAATTTCGTAAATTCGTAAAAATGGTAGCAGCAAGAGAGGGGGTATCAATCAAAGAAATGGTTATGACAGCGATTTCTGAAAAGTATAATAATGGAATTTTATAATTTTAGAAATTTCTAAAATTATAAAATTCGCAATTTATAAGTATATGTCGACAAGGTTATATACTATTCAAGTAAAGTTATCTAACAAAAAAATAGTAACTTACAGAGCTGTTAATGATTTGATTAGATTTTGTAATTTTTTAGATGCCAATTTTGACGGCGTAAAGAAAGATAAATGGCTTTTTTGCAATGTGTACGACAAAAAAAGTAAGGAGAGACTGGGTAATTATTTGAACGGGAAGAATCCGACACGACCGCAGGGAAGAACGGAATTGTAAAATATAAGGAGATTTTTCAACCTCCTTATATTTAATAGAGAAAACTAACGTTTCCTTCTTGTGTCACAAATATATAACATTTTCTTGGAAAAATATGAATTATGGGAAAAAAGATAAGTAAAGCTACTAGTATAATTCCTGAAGAAGCGATAAAAGCGGAGATAAGAGAGCTTCCGAAAGGTGATATAATAAAAATATCCAATAAGCTCAATAAAGAAGTTTTTGACAACGAGGCTTGGGCGATGCCAATAGATGCGTTCAGAATTATTTTTAAGGCTATTTCAGACGTTCGTAACAAACAGTTTCAGAAAGAAGATAGTCAACTGGCTTTGGATTTTGAGGAGACGTTTAAGAATGATAATAGTACTTTTGCTAGATTTTTCTTTTCTGTTAGGGACATTATTAAAAATCAACGGCACGAGAGAATAGAAAAGGCATTAGCATATCTGGAGGATTATAAAAAAGGATGGTATGAGCTTACAAATTCCAAAGGAGAGAAAGTAAAGACCTATGTAGGTTTAATCTCTAATCCTCAATATACGGAAAAAGGAAAGATAACTTTTTTGATTAATCATTATTGGATAAAGCAGATGCTTCATATACAGCCGTATAATGAAGCCACTTATACGGTTATAGATAGATTTTCCAACAACAAGCACATATTATTTTATTTATGGCTTTTGCGGATTGACCCGGCGACAGGGACTAAAGTAAGTATTAATACATTGAATCAAAAGTTTGGATTGAACTATCATTCCAAGAGCGAGATGATAAGAAGTTTTTTAATGCCTATAAAAAATAAATTAGATGCGTACAGTAATGTGTCGTTTAACGTAGATAAAAAAAACGATGATGATAATATATATATCAGCGTTTATAATTTAGTTCCGGCGGTGAATCTCCCAGAACCGACTAAGGACAAATTGTATAAAAAGCAAAAAAGGATATATATAATTAATCGTCATAACTTGGCAGGGGAGTATAAAAAGCGGGTAGAGACGGCAATTAAGTATGATAACTCTTTCATTGTTATACAGGCATACCATCAGTTGATGAAGAACTACCGCTATACAAAAAAAATGAAAATTGAAAACATTGAACTGAAAGAACTTTTTGAATTGTGGCAGATGGAGATCATTAGATTATATAACTTGACCGAAAAAGCAAAAAAATATCCTGAACAATACCCGGTAATATAATTTTTACATAAAGGACAATCTTTGCGTAATTGTACCCAAATCGCAGAATTTTCAAATATCCAACAAATTATGGGACAGCCATTGCGTAATTGTACCCAAAATTTCGCGTAATTGTACCCAAAAATTTGCGTAATTGTACCCAAAATCAAAAAAAGGGAGTAAAATACAGGCACTTTTTTATCTGAATTTGCGTAATTGTACCCAAAAATCAAGTTTTCAACACTATTTTTTTCGATTTGCGTAATTGTACCCAAAAATCAAGATAAAAAAAAAGCGAATTTGCGTAATTGTACCCAAGCATTTGCGTAATTGTACCCAAAAAAAACAGCCAATTTGCGTAATTGTACCCAAAAATTTGCGTAATTGTACCCAAAGCCCGAAATCGCAAAATCCGCTGCAGCAAGGATATACAGACGGAAAAAACACCCCTATAAATTATATTATAAATTATATTTTATTAATTAGTATATAAATGATTTTCCACCGCTCAAAAATTAAGGATTTTCTATTGTCACAAATTTTGCAAAGGCAAAATTTCCGCCAATAGAAAAAATTATCCAACAAGCTAACGCTTGTAATTATGATGAAAAATAGTCCAAGAAAGAAACGAGTTCCTTTTTGGACTATTTTTCGTGACAATTTCAAAGTTATACTTCGTGTTTGAAATTGGGGGAGGCTGTATTTTTTATACAGCCTCATGGAAGAGCAAGAGGGAATGGCGGAAACCGCCATTCATATTTTATAATATTTTGATTTTCAATCAAATATGTTTTTTTAAACATACTATTTTAAAAAAATTGTATGTTTGAAGTATGTAATATGTATTTAAAGTATTGTTGTAGAATAAAATAAAAGTATGTAATTTTGGTGGTTTATATAATTATATTATGATGGAAAAATTAACTTCGGTAAAAATAAGTTCTACGGCTCAAGAACTTATTAAGCAGATAAAAGTAAAATACCATTACACTAGAATGAACGATGCAATAGTAGATATGTGTCATTATTTTTTAAATTATGACCAGTCTCCCAGAGACGCTAAAGCTCCTATTTCGGAACTGTTTAAAAAATTCGCAGATAGACTTTTCGGAGCATTTAACAAAAATCATAAAGAAGTATTACAGCCATTTATTAAGGATTCTTATGAATTTTACAATAAATTTATTGATACTTTCGATACAGGTAACACTCAAAAAAATGCAGCTTCACAGGACGAAAAAATTTATGATAGGGGTGAAGTTCTGCCATATCTGGGTGTGGAAGAAAAAAAATTAAAAGAATTAATTTTAGATTTGGATAGACTAAAAGTTCCTTTTTCTGATTCTAGTGGTGGAGCCTGTTACAAAATTTCGATTATTGATTATAATAAAATAATGGATAAAATTAAAATGATGTAATATTATGTATTTGAACAAATTAGAATTTTCGCTCAATATTATCTGTACTATGATATACATTATTTTATTTACATTAATCTTTATAATCGTCAGAAATAAATATTGGAATGAGAAGAATTGGATGAATATTCTTTTACTATTCTTGGGGTTATTTCTGATAGACATAATATATTTATTGTCACATAAATTCAATTTTTTTTCTTTATATCCTTTGGTAAATTACCTTGTATTATTTTACTTGCAAGTGAGTTTGTTGTCAGGGATTATATATTTTTTAAAAGGTAGAGGCGTATATTTTTTCAAATATAAAAATTACAAAAATCTCCTTTTGGCGATTAATATTATTTTTACGCTGTTATTTATTTTTCCGTTCCTGTATTTACAAGATTTCACAATAAGCATACTTTTATTTTTCATGCCGGCAACTTTATATTTGGGCATATCATTTTTTTATTTGAGTATAAATTTGAGGAATAGAAAAAATTATACAGACGTAATAACAATGCTTTTTATGTTACTTTTTTTTATTTTGACAGTCGAAGAACCGGAACAAACTCATTTACATGCTTTAATCTATAATTTGAGTTTTGTTAGTTTGTTTATTGGGTTTGTGTTCAGTAAAAAAAATAAATTATCAATTAAGGATTTTAGCATTGTTCAAAATTTAAGTGAGCGAGAAAAAGAGGTATTTTTTTACTTCATCGAAAATCCTGAAAAAAAGTATACTGATATTAGTTCCGAACTAAGTATATCGGAAAAAACAGTCTCTACTCATTTATCTAATATATACAAGAAATTGAATGTAAGGGATAAAAATGAACTCCTTAAAGTGTATTCAGGGGTATCTAAGGGTAACTAAGGGTTCGAGATAATCTACTGATATACAACTTGTTAAAAATTAAGTAAAATTTAAGTACTTAAAATAATAGACTAATGAAGTTTCTCTTACAATTTTGCGGTGT
>JAISRA010000133.1 GCA_031273885.1 Endomicrobium sp. | reverse complement strand
ACCTCAAAGACAGCATATTCCGCATTAACACCATCGTCTATAAGTTTATAGATATCCTGTTTCATCTTCTGATCATCTAAAATTAGAATATGAACATCTGCTATATGGGCATAATTTCCTCCTAAAACATCGTTGATTCTATCATAAATTATTTTGAGATCAGCTCTTGTTTTTTCCATGGCATCATCTAAACGTTTCTTTTCAGCTTTTCTTGCACTTTTATGAATCTCTTTATGAGTTAAACAAAAATCGTCGTCTTCAAGAAGAAAAACTTTCCCTATAGCAATCCCTGAGGATGCTGCAACACCTTTGATAACAACATCTTCTTTGTTAGGCATTTTCGCTTGCTCCTATTCACTAAAATTAGAATTAAACAATTCTTCTACCGCGATTAACGCCTCATTTTCATCAGGGCCATCAACAATAAATTTTAATTCACTGCCATATCCAGCAGCCAAACTCATAACCCCCATAATACTTTTTGCATCTACTTGTAAGTTATCCTTTAAAATTTTAATAGAGGACTGATATCTGCTTGTAATTTGTACAAGCATAGCTGCCGGTCTTGCATGCAATCCCGTTTTATTGAAAACAAGAATAATTTTTTCTTTCATTTTTCTTATATCTCCAAATAGGACATTAAAATACAGGCTAATAATATACCGTAAAATAAAAATGTTGCGCCAAATTTACTCGACGCAATTATTGAAACTATAAATATAACTCCGTAGGCAAACACATCATAGTATGCTTTAGTTGATAATATCAGATATAAAACTAATGCCACCAGAGCGATTACAAGACCAATATAGCGTACAAATGTCAATATGAATTTAAACTTTTGCAGCATGCATATGCTTTCCTTACCAAACCTAAAGCCTAAAGACATAAGGCAATATCTAACTGTAACATGTACAACATTATAAAGAACAATAAACACAAATGGAATTAAAATATTATATTTCTGAACCCGACTGTCAAATATTTTTACAATAAAGATCAGCATAAAAACACTTACAAACGACACGGCAGATCTTAGAGTTCCTCCAAAAAAAGGATCTCCTATTGCCGATAGAGGACCATATAGAGCCCTTTTTACTTCATCTATTTCTTGAATTTCTTCTTTATAACTACCATCAGCTATTTTATTTTCAATATTTGCAACGATCGCAATTACCAAACCAACCATATAAGGATGTGTATTGCAATATCCCATGTGTCTTAAAAGAGCTGCTTTTCTTCTGTCTTGATTTAAGTAAATCTTGTCTAAAAAAGGTTTTAATATAAACACAAACCCCACATTTTGCAACCTTTCATAATTCCACAACGCTTGTATAAAAAACGTTCTTATAAACATCTTTAAATGTATTTTAATCATTTGAGGAACCCCTATAAAAGGGAAGTTTTGTACTTTTAAAATTATATAGCGCAACTCCAAAACCAACCATAGGCAACAATAACCAAGCCTTCCTAAAGCTCAAGAGAATAAGCTCTGAAAGCCACAAATACACAATTTTATATATAAAACCTCCAATAATCATTGCTAATATATAAAACAAAAATGCTCTTATAATAAAAAAAAATAAACCTGTAAAAATACTTATTCCTATATATTGGTTATTTCCGTTTCGTATTCCTTTTTCCACTAAATGCATTATTTTAGTATTAAAATTCCTTCCGAAAATATCCATTTCTCTATGCAAATATGCAAACGGCACAGCTAAAACCAAACCAAATATTGCCGCTTCATGCACACCTGTAAAATATTTACAAACCCAAAAAGTAGGCAAAATGCCTATTATAGCCACGTCAATAGGCACACTCACTCCCATAGGCATCGCATTTACCCAAAGCATTTCAGCTATCATTCCTATCCAAAGACCTGTATTGATATCACCCATAAAAAAACCTACAATCGGGGCACAAAATATCGGGCGACAAATCATAAATTGTCCAAAGGCAGTTATATCTGTACTGCACAGAACCCCAATAAGTGCAATAAAAATAATGTTTGCTGTCACAATTTACCTTCTTATGTTAAATAAAATTGGGTACTAATTTCTAAATAAAAAATTCCCAACTTCACGGGAGACTACCACTATCACACTTCGGTAAAGTCTCTCTATAATATATTGCAAATTTTTCAACTTCCTCCACAGAATAAGCAAACTCTTTGCTTTTAGCCGAATTTTTAATTTTTCCCCGCCCTGCACATTGCTAAATATTCCTTTTCTATAACATATGCGATATTTGCTCTTTCATCTCCGGGGAGAACTCTTCCTTCTATTTCGACACCTCTAACATATATTTTATACAAACTTTTTATATCTTCGTCATTTACACATATATTATATAAAAGCTGTCTTTTCCCTTTTATAAAATGCATTCCGCCAACATTCAAAGACTTAAAATCAACGCCATTTTCTATCATATACAAAGCATCTGAAGGATGCACCAATAAAACCATTACTTTGTCTTTATCGTACTGCCTGCTCACGATAGCTTTTGTAGCATCTCTAAGAGTTTTTACATCAAGTTTTATAGTGCGTGGGACCGCCATAGCCATAAGCATTTGTTGCATCTTATTGCTTACCACCAAATCAGAAACAACCAACAAAGTATTAACAACTATCGTTCTCAGCCATCCCTGTACTATTTGCCCATGCACCAATCTGTCATCTATTCTTACTAAAACTATAGACATTACTTTCCTCAACATAATTGATCGTCAAAAATTTTAAATTTATATAATGCTACATTAAATTCATTAGAAATATTTTTCTATTTATCAGCTTTAAATAATATTTTTCTTACATTCAGTATGCTTTTTTTGCCGTCACGCAAAATTTTATCCGCTAAGTATGAAACACTTACCGCATTTTTACTTGTAACTATAGCAGACAAAACCATCGGAAGATTAACACCAGAAAGAACTTCAATATTAAAAGATTTAACCATTAAAGCCGAGGCATTGAACGGTGTTCCACCAATCATATCAGTAAGTATTAAAGTTCCGTTTTCATCATTTATATTATTTAAAAGGTCATCTATTCGTTCTTGCATTTGAACTAAGCTATCGTTAGTACCTTTTTTAACAGCAAAAAGATTGGATTGTTCCCCGACAATAATTTCTGCCGAATTTACAAGTTCCTGTGCTAACTCACCATGTGCTACAATGATAATTTTGATCATTCTTTTGATTCTCCTTTCAAAAAATTGACAAAATCATCTTGCAAACTATGATGTTTCGACGATAAGCATCCAATTTATTTATCTACCATGTAAAATATCTCGATGATTAAGCTTAACTTTATACTTTTTGTTTTTTAAAAATTTTGCAAGTTTTTCTGCTGTAAAAACCGATCTATGCCGCCCGCCGGTGCAACCTACTGCAATAGTCACATAACTTTTGCCTTCTTTAATATATCCGGGCAAAGAAATCTCTATGAGTTTAGAAAATATACTAAAGAAAACTTTGAATTCTTTTTGTTTTTCTATATATTTTTTTACAGCTATATTTCTGCCTGTTTTAAATTTCAATTCATAAACATAATTTGGATTTGTTATAAAACGCACGTCGTAAATTATATCAGCGTCATTAGGCATACCATACTTATAGCCAAAAGAAAGTACAGAAATATTTAAATATTGCTTACCAGCCTGCTGAATTCCTGCAACCACCGAAATTACTTTTTTTAATTCCCCTATTGTAAGAACTGAAGTATCTATAACTTCGTCTGCAACTGCAAAAATATCACCTATGATTTTTCTTTCAAGCTTTATTCCCTCAGGCACTGATTTTCCTAAAGGATGGCGCCGACGTGTTTCCGAATAGCGTCTTAATAAGATCAAATCTGAAGCATTAAAAAAAATAATTTTATAATTAATTTTTTTGGTTTTTAAAATTACAAGCAAATCATTAAAGTACGTAAGTGATTTTCCGGCTCGCGAATCTATACTTACTGCTACATTCTTATACTTACCTTGATTTTTAAGACAAATATCAATAAATCCAGGAAACATCTTAACAGGCATATTGTCAACACAAACAAAACCAAAATCTTCAAAAATCTTGAGAGCTTGGCTTTTACCAGCACCTGACATACCTGAAATTATATATAATTTAGCCATAAATTATTTCTTAGTATTTTTTTTCTCGCAATTTATCATTGAATTTTTTCGCCGTAAAGTGCCCCTCATTCTTAAGTTTCTGGTTTAAACTGGCTGTTTCAATAAGAACTGCAAGATTTCTAACATGACCTATAGGAATTGTAGCCTCAGGTACTTTTACACCCAAATATTCAGCATAATATTCACTAAGCCCTACTCGCTCATAACATTTTGCCGAATCCCACTCTTCAAGTTTTATTACAAGCTCTACGTAAGCCTCATCTAAAATATTACCTATACCAAAAAGTTCTTTAATGTCTATTATTCCTATGCCTCTTACTTCTATAAGATACTTTGTAAGTTTCAAACTACTTGCCATTAAATTATGCCTCGAAAGTTTTTTTATGTTGACTATATCATCAGCAACAAATTTATGACCTCTTCTTATAAGCTCAAGAGCGCATTCTGATTTGCCTATTGCAGACTTACCTATTATTAAAACGCCAAGATCGTAAACACTTGTCATAACGCCATGTATTTTAACAGAAGGAGCCAGCTTACAGTCTAAATAATAGCCTAAATCTCCTATAAAAAAAGAAGAATTTAATTTCGTTCTTAAAAGAGGAATCTCTAAATCAGAAAACACTTTAATCATCGCATCGAATACTTCGAGATTATCAGTCAAAATACAACTGACTGCTTTTTCATTAGAAAAAATTTTATTTAGCACTTTTACCTGCGCATCGTAATCCAAATGATTTAAATATGTGTGCTCAATTAGCCCTATGACTTGTATGCATTCATACGGGAAACATTCAAAAAACCCAGCAAGTGCAAGACCTGGTCTGTTTATATCAGGAACAGTAATAACTTTTTCAAGACCGCCTTGCCCTGTCAGAAGTTCAAGTTCATAATCTTCGCCTCTTTCTTTAAGAAGCGTTTTTACATCTATAAACATTAGTAAGCATCCTCTTGCTGTATTATTTTAATAACTTCTTCTATAGTTTTAGCATCCTTTATGCCCTGTCTTAAAAATTTATCTTTGAACAATCTTGAAATTCTAGATAAGGCTTTTAAATGTTGTCCGGCTACTTCTAAAGGACCAATCAAAAGGAAAATTATATGGACTAACTCGCCATCTAGAGAATTGAATTCTATGCCTTTGCGCGAAATTCCAAGAACTCCAATTTGTTCCTCTATAACATCGGTTTTTCCGTGAGGAATTGCAACGCCTTGACCGATTCCTGTAGAACCTAATTTTTCTCTTTCCAAAATAATATTAATAATTTCATCTGTCTTTTTTATTTTTTTTGCTATCTCCAAAGTATCCACCAACTCAATTATAGCCAATTTCTTATCCGTTGCTTTTAAATCAACAATAATCGTATCCTGACTCAAAAAATCCATAATCTTCATATTTATCTCCTCTTTTACTTTACATTTCATTGGGTTCTAGCAGAACTATAGATCCGCTATCATTACGGTAAAGAACTTCTATTTTATCGCTCAATGCATCTTTGAACATATAAACTCTATATCCTAGATTATCCATTTCGTCGATAGCATCTTCAATGCTTACAGGCTTTAAATCGAAACGTTTTATTTCAGAAATTTTAGTTCTCGAATCTTCCATAGTGTCGTAAGAGAACACTTGTTCTATATTGCGTCTTTTATCTTTTATAATTTCTAAATTATTTTTCCGATGATTTTTTGAGATTTCTTTCTGTTTTTTGAGTTGTTTTTCAAGTTTGTCAATAGCCAAGTCTATTGACGAATATAAGTCTTCGGACTGTTCTTTTGCTCTAAATAAAAGTTTTCCTGCATGAAAAATAATTTCTGTTATTTGTCTATTTTTCTCCACCGACAAGATTGCATGCACCCACAAGTTATTGCCGACATAAAGTTTGTCATATTTTGCAATTTTTTTGCGTACATAAGCATCAATAGAGTCAGTAAGTTTGAGATGTCTGGTTGTAATATTAATCTGCATATTCTCCTCCTTTTTATAATAAGCATGGGTGTACACACTCTTAGCAAAATATATACAATATACTTATTCATCCAAACAAAACAGATTCCGAACAAACACCTACAATACCGAGCATGGATATTATCGTTAATCCAGCTTTCTTTCATCTTATATTCTTTACTATATCTTTTTATCTTCAACCTTCACATCTTAAAGTTGTCGCCAAGATACACTTCTCTGGCTTTAGGATTTTCAAGCAAATCCTTTGCGCCTCCCTCAAGCAAAATTTTGCCTTCATAAATTATATATGCTCGATCGATAATTTCCAGAGTTTCTCTGACATTATGATCTGTTATAAGAATTCCAAGACCTCTTTTTTTAAGCTTTTTAATAATTTTCTGTATGTCATCAACTGTTATGGGGTCAATACCTACAAAAGGTTCGTCTAAAAGCAAAAATTTAGGATCTGTAATAAGTGCCCTTGCAATTTCAAGCCTTCTCTTTTCTCCACCAGATAAAGTGATACTTGTCTGTCCGCATAACTTTATAAGTCCAAAATCTGCAAGCAACGCATTCACTTTTTCTTTCTGCTCAAGTTTTGAAATTGGGAGTAGTTGTGCTATAGACAAGAGGTTATCTTCAACACTAAGTCCCCTAAATATCGACGGCTCCTGCGAAAGGTATCCAATTCCGTTTCTTGCTCTTTTATACATAGTCCAATCAGTTATTTCTGTATCGTCAAGATAAACACTACCGTCATAAGGCTTTATAAGCCCAACTGTCATATAAAAAGTTGTTGTTTTTCCTGCACCATTGGGCCCGAGCAATCCAACAATTTCACCCTGTCTAACGCTTATACTGATACCGTCGACAACCATTCTATATTTATATTTCTTAAATAATCTCTCGGTTCTTAGCATCATTGTATTCATCTTCTCTCGTTTCGATTTTTACTACAACTGAGCCATTCATAACTATTTTTTTATCATAAGAATTATATAATATAATTTCATCCGCTTCGTAAAGTTCTTTTCTACCGGCATTATCAACTTTAACAACAGGTCTTTTTTCACCTTTTTTATACGCACTTAAAGTCTGTTCTTTTATATCAATATAAATTTCTTTTGCAGATAAAATAAGCGGAGATGTTACATTATGCGCATAGTGTTCTATTATGGCATAATCTCCAAATATTTTCCCTTTTTGGCTATCCATATTATACTCCACAAAATTCCCATAAGTTTTAAAAAACTTCCCTTTTTCAGTTTTTGAAAACAATTTAACACTACCTGACGCAAAAAGAACTGACTTAGCTGTATCATAAGACATTTTACAAGCAGTTATTGTGTCTGTATTGTTAGTAGCTTTTGAATTACCTTTAGAAATTATAATGCTTCCTGCTTTTCTTACTTCCATCTCATCCCCTGTTATTAAAATTTTTCCGAAAATACTATCAACAAAAAAAACAGAGACACATACAAACATAAACATAATAATAAGAAACACGCCATTAAATTTAGTCAATCACAGTCCTTTGATTTTTAATAATAATCCTGTCAAACTTTGTATCCGATTTAAAACTTGCACCATAAATCGTCCCACGCGGTCTTGTAATTCTAACATCATTATTGCTGTATATCAAATCTTTTCCTGCATCATAGATTAAATTAGTAGTTTGCACACACTCATTTTTTGCACTACTAATAACACACTTGCCTATACATTTAATATCATGAGTTTTCATATTTACATCCGCACTTTCAGCAACAAGAGTCGAGACATAATCGCCTTTATTATAAAACTTTATTGATGGCAGCCTTACATGAGCAATATTTCCACTCTCATCAATAACGGCAGACTCTGCATCCATTATTATTTTCAATTTTCCTTCATCTGTCTGTATTATTGTAAATTTTTCTATAGCTTGCTCAGGTATCGGCAGAGTTTCTTCAACAACGGTCTTTTCTGCTTTACAACCAATCAAAAAAATAAAAAATATTATAGATACATATATATTAAATAATTTATAAAAATTCACTTGTGTCACCCATGCTTTTTTCATCGTTTCAGATCTTGCTTTTCATCTCTTGTGAAACCAAAACCATTGTTTGGGCAATACTTCTTCTATATGTTCTTCCAAAATCAACGTTTCGTTTTGAATAAGATTTTTAACACCTTTATCTTTGTCAAAATTGCTGGACGGATTTACCATTAATTACCCTTTAACTACAGTCTTGTGCATATATTTATTTTACCGCCCTCTGATTAATACCTACACAAAACCTGCACCCAACCTTAAAGACAAAACAATAAACCCGTAAGAAGTCCAAGTTTATCGCCGAAAAAATCAACAAATATTCACTGGACTCTAGTTCCTTGACCTATTCCTGATCTATTATATTTTTGACGCCCACCTATAATCCTTTGCCAGATTTTGCAGTGAACCGTTCGAATTCTTATAAAGTATCATACGTCTATATCCGAAGATCTATGCCACTCGCCTTTTGCTTTCATAATAATCTCTATTATCTCTCTTACAGCTCCTTCTCCGCCATTAAAAGATGAATTATAATCAACACTCTTTTTTACATCTTCACAAGCATCTTTGGGGCATGCTGAAAAACCAACTATTTCTAAAACAGGAATATCCACTATATCATCGCCAATATATGCAACTTCCGACACATTGAATTCATTTTCTTTCATTATTTCTTCTAAAGCTTTTTTTTTGTTCACACAATTTGAAATAAGGTAATCAATTTTAAGGTCTTTTGCGCGTTTTTCAACTTGAAGAGACTGTCTGCCCGTTATCCATGCAGTTTTAATTCTTGGAACTGTTCTTAACAGAGCGCTAAATCCTATACCGTCTTTAGCATTCCATATTTTTATTTCTTCTCCATCATTAAAAATTATTATTTCACCACGAGTTAAAACACCGTCGATATCACATGCTAAAAGTTTAATATTTTCTACTTTTTTAAATATATTTTTATTATCGCTCATTATTTTACCAGCATCTTTGCATCCCGCATCGTGATCAAGCCACGTACTAGCTTAGCAAGGATTTATTCCCATTTCTCAAGATAATTAGTTTTTTAAATCAAATTTTTTGACATTTAACCACATTGTCTATGTCTTTAATATATTTAAGCATTCGTTTAAAATATTTTAAGTCAACGCTGTTTGCTCCATCTGAAAGAGCTTTATCAGGATTATCATGAACCTCTAAAAATACTGCGGAAATCCCAATCGCTACAGCTGCTTTTGAAAGAGGAAATGCAAACTCCCTATTTCCACTGCTACATGTGCCATTACCTCCCGGGAACTGAACACTATGCGTCGCATCAAAAACAACAGGATATCCACTCTTCTTCATTATTTCTAAACCTCTAAAATCTACAACCAGATTATGATATCCAAAAGAAGCTCCTCTCTCTGTAAGCGACAAGTTTTTATTTCCAAAACTTTCAACTTTTTTAACAACATTAAACATATCTTCAGGAGCCAAAAATTGTCCTTTCTTAATATTGATAGGCTTGCCTGTAAGAGCGCAAGCTTTTATTAGATCAGTCTGGCGTGACAAAAAAGCCGGCACCTGTAAAAAATCTACAACATGCGCAGCTTTAGGTACCTGAAGCTCAGTATGAACGTCTGCAAGAACAGGCAGATTTAATTCTTTTTTTATTTTCTCAAGAATTCTAAGTCCTTCTTCAATACCTGGACCTCTGTAAGAACATATCGACGAACGATTAGCTTTATCGTAAGAGGCTTTAAAAATAAAAGAAATTTTTAATTCCTCTGTTATTTTTTTCAAACTTGCAGCTAAAGTTAAAGCATGTTTTTCGTTTTCAATAACGCATGGACCAGCTATAACAACAAAAGGTCTATTGTTTGCGAGAATAATATTTTCCCCAATTTTCACATGTTTATTTTGCATTTTTTTACCTGCAATATATTTTTAAACTACATATACCTTACCTAAATCACTTTACCTGCTTTATAAAACATATTATTATAAATATTCTTCAGCTTTTAAAATATCTTCAGGCGTATCTACACCTATAGAATCGTGTTTTGCAATAA
>JAISRA010000088.1 GCA_031273885.1 Endomicrobium sp. | reverse complement strand
TAGCAGTATCAATACCAGTTTGTAAACAAAGAAGGTTAGTATTTTGTCTTTGATAGCCTGTACTTACAGCTTCAGGTATATTGGTAGGATTCGGCAGTTTTTGTAATTCATTCATATATTATATAGTCAATCCCGAGACACTAAACTTTTCCATCAAGTTCTTAACTACTTCATTCCATAAGTGTTGTACCGGAATCAAACGATTTAGCTTACCAATCCATATCTTCTTTCCCACAAACTTAAATCCAAATATAAATAAAGGTAAATGTACTACAGGGTCCCACCAGGTCATGATTAGAGTGAGCTTATTCTCTATAAATGGTTTTACAAGCCTAGCAGACATAAACCACACTCGCGGAGACTCATAGGCGATAGCGCTGATAGTTGTTTCTCTGAAATGCCAGGTTATGTCTTCTGCCGCTATTTGAGTTAGTCCGCCGCCTAAACTATATCCGCTGATAAGAATGACACTTGGTTTTTCCTGGTATAGAAAATCAAGTATCTGATTTCGTCCGGCAAGATACTGCTCACCAATTCCGCAATGCACTCTAATATGAGTGCCTGGAAACAAATTAAGTCTTTTGGGAAAAAACTCAAAGTCTTTTACCCAGTCTTTGGTTTCTGATGAACCTTTGAATAATACATACGCTATTTTGATTTCGTTTTGAAATTCCGCCCAGTATAAATAGTCTAGCCCTGTCTTATCATCATGTATCCAGTCCCGGGGTGGTTGTGTTATAAAAGTATAGTGCTCAGCGGATGGTTTCCAGTCTTCATACATAATGTATTTTTGCTCTTTTAATGGATTCTGCTTATAAAAATATGTTTTCATATTATTTTATATAGTCTTGACTAATTATTATTATTAGAAGTATAATTAATCAAGGAGAAAAAAAATGAAAAAGATTATTATTGTATTATTATGTTTTGCGTCTCTGTCTTGCGCCAGTCTTGTTTCGCATTCTGCCGGGTTTACGCAAGAGGACCCCGCTTATAAAATCATTCCAAAAAATCCTGGTGAGAACCAGGCACTAGCGATTTATTACAGCCCTGAATTTTTAAGAGCAAAAGAAGATAAAAAAGCGGCAACTGAAATGAGAGAGCCTAGATATAAAGGAATTCCAGAATTTGGCTATATCTCTATCAGAATAATGGCTTGGACTAGGGGAACTGCTTATACAACGGATTGGTTGTTTATTGTTCAAGATGGAAATAAGAATGAAATATATAGAGAATATGGGACAAGTTCAAATCCTCATGGTAATATAAATGATGTTGGGAATTATTATAATACTACATGGACTAACTTACACAACATTTATCTTGAGAAAAATGAAGAATTTCCTTTATACTTGAGAGCAGTGACATCTGATAATAAGGCTATAGATATAGTTATTCAGAAAAAATAGTTAATTAGTATTTTCAATAAATGGCTCAAGTGTAAGTACATCTTGAGCTGGGTCAATCTCTTTCACTATCCATTTATTGACTCTTGAGAATATTCTTTTATTTATATTCAACTCAATCTCAATAGTATCAAGTAAATTTATCTCGCTGGTATTATAACCTACAGCTACTTGTATTGTTTCCCGTAATGTAGTAAACCTGTCAGACAAATTTACTGCCAGACTTAATGCATCTGCACTGCTTGTCAAATTTGTTTCAAATTCTTTTTTAACTACTTTGTTATATAATGTTTCGGCATTCTCTTCATAGTCTTTAAAAAGTAATACGTTCTCATATTCGTCACTCTCATAATCAAAATTATACTTAATCAAACAGCTTGAGAAGTAATTCTTTTGAGCGTCAGCGTAATGCTTTGAGGGAAACTTAGTTATAAGCTTCTTATCAATTATAAAATTATTATATTGCTTTCCCCACTGTCTTAGAGTAAACCTACCATCATTCTTTTGTATCAAGAATACCATGTCGGACATCAGAGCGTCTTTAACTGCTTCCCTTACAGAGCCTCCGATAAAAGCAATATTAATTGCCGGAGAATTATTTACATATTCATTAGTTTCATTCACATCCCAAAATGAATTGATGTAAGTAATGTTTGTTTTTGAAATGATTAAGTCAACCACAATTTGCCCGATTCTATTATTCGTATTGCCTGTGGCCAGGGCGGATTCAATTTCTATGTTTGATGTTATTATTCCATTTAAGAATGTGTATGAGGCCGGATTACCGTCTTTGTCATAAACATCACTCACAGAAGTAATATTCTCACCCGCAACATACATAGTATCAGTAATCTTTATGAGAGGTATTCTGACTGTTCCATATATGATTGGTAATTCTTCATCTTGATTCTCTATCGCGACAGGGAATAAGTCACTCACGACTCTGGATACAGGTTCCTCTAATGTCCTAAATATATCGGCGCATGAAACGGTCATTGTCTTATCATCAATTTTTATTGTTTCAACCATGCCATATCTTATAGGAATAAAGTCCCCGGCTTGTGGATTCTCTTTCCATGTCTTCTTAATATATGATGGTGAATTGAAGAAATTTGTTATTTCCAGGTCATCAAAGTACCCATCATTATTGTAAAGTGTGAAATCAAACGTGGAATATTTTGTTAGTCCATTTATGACATCTGATAATTTTACCGTGAACTTTGGCACATCTAGTCTGACAGGCCAGCTTTCATTATTGAATTTATTATCTGACGGATTATTCGGATTCTTAGGGCCTGATAAGAATGATATAGACTTCCTTGTACTTATTCCAATATCGTCATACAACCAAGGATGTTTCGGTAAATTGAAATACACAGTTCCGGCACTCGGTTCGTCATAGATACTATAAGGCGTCTCACAACAATCTTCTAATGAATACACACTGACCAGGAATCGGCCATCAATATATAACTCAATCTTATTTACAATAGGATTATCATAATAACCACCCCAATCTGTCCAGTATGTATTTTCAGTTGGATATGAGCCTAAATAAACTTCATAGACATTATATTTTCTATCAACATCCGTAGGAGTTGTAGATATAAAGAATTCTACGTCTTGTGATAAATCAGCGGAGAATAAAACACCCATCAAAAACGCTCCTCAAATATCCATCTGCGGCTAAACAGCCCCTTATTTATTGAACTTTCAAAGCTAATTTCCTGTTGTTTTGTATCATTACAATATAACCGTTTAATAAAGGGTATTTTTCCTTGTTCATCTTCAAATGAAATAAACATAGGATAACCCTGACTTAATATAGGAAAACTTTTTATTATTTCATTCATTTTTTCATTATCAATTTTATATCGAGTATCTAAGCTTACTCTCCAATAGTTATAACCGCCTAAGCCTTCAATGACCTGTCCTGATACTGTTATTCTAGGTTTATTTGTTGAAACAAGAGTAGGTTCTTTAGGAATTGAAGTTTTTATATTTACCGCTTTTCCAAACGCTATTCTTCCAATGTATGAACCTGAAAAAATTATCCTAATTGTGTTTATATTATTATAATTTTTTTGTAATAAATATAATCCGTTCTCGAAAAAAGATATATTTTCCTGATATACATTATTGTTTATATCGGTCAATTCAATGACGAAATTTTCAGTATCGGTATAACCAATCCCCACGGAATTAATAAAAGAAGGCGTATTTAACGCTATATCTAATTCGGCGGGATTATTACAGGCATCCGCTAATGAGGGGCTGATTAATTCTTTTGGGGCGTCTGAGTATTGTAAAATGTCAAAAAATAAAATATTAATTTTTTTCTCCTTAATAATTTGTAGCCATAATGTGAATATCGCCAGTTCCAATTCCCTCGTTGACAATATCAAAAATAGGTTGTTTTTCTATTTCGACAATTATTCTTTGTTGTCCACTATACCCGGTCATTCCCCTTGGCGTTATTTCAACTTCTTCATCGGAATTAACTCTCATTAAACTTGAATCGGAACCAACACTATGGGGGACAATAAACCTACCACCTGTTTCAGCGGATGGAATCGGAGTTGAGAGTATCTTAACTTGTTGAGCAATACCACTTGCAAGTACACCAGCAGCAGCTACATAATTAAACGGAAATGGAACAGTGGCTAACGCATTTGTAAATGCTAAGTATGAATTAATTGCTGCTTGTGCTGCCGCCATTGATTTTTCAAGAATTGCTAATCCTTCACTCTTATCAGAAGCAAGAGCTGCTAAGTCTTCAATCCCTTTAAAAAAAGTAGATGTGGCTTTTAATTTTTCAGCCAGTATTTTATTTTGAGATTCTTTTAATTTTTCATCTTGTTCTTTTATTGCGTCATTAATAGCCTGATTTAACGCTATTTTTTCTTCTCCAAAAATTGTTTCAGACTCAAGTAATAGTTGCTGTTGCTCTTCTAACCATGCTATTTTTTCTTCTTCTTCTAATCTTTCTAATTTCATTCGCTGATTGAGAAAGCTGGTAAATTGTTCCATCTGCTGACCTTGTATCTGTTTTTCGGTCAAAGGAATTTCGGATAGTCGTTCTTGTAGGGTTTTTATTTGTTCAACTTGTTGCTCCAACTGTTCTTCTAGTGCCTTGCGTTTTATTTCAGTTATTTGTGTTTGTGTTTCTTCCGTATTTGAGACAACTTCATTATTTTCTTTTTTCTGCGCTTCAATAGCCGCCCTTCTAGCCTGTGCTTCTGTATCAATTGATATTAACGTATTTTGTAATTCTTCTTGTGTTGCATCTTGTTTGGCGTGAGCAGCAGCTATTGCTTCCGCACTGGAGCGTCTTGTTTCCTCGGCGATATTTCCAATAGCGTTTCCTAAGAAGTTTACTTTTTCTGCGGCGGCCTGGAACAGCCCACCAACGACCGGAAGTTGTCCCATTACATCAAGCATAGTTCCAATACCACGGATTATATTTCCATAAATAAAATCAATGAGTGTTGCTCCGGCCGCCTTTACAGTATTAAATGCTACAACTAGTCCCTCTTCAATTACACTACCCAACCATTTGAATGCATATTGGACTCTTGCTATTCCCTGTTGTAGATAAGTTTGAACAGTATCCCAATTTTTATATAGAGCAATTAAAGCGGGAATTAAAACAGCAGTAATTAAAACAGCGATAGCACCTATAGGATTTGCCGCCATTGCCGCCGTCAGTGCTTTAAATGCGGTTGCGACACCATGAATAATTGCCGCGCCTTTGGCGACAACTAGAAAAGCAATCAGCCCGGCAGTTACACCAGCCAAAACGTATCCAATAGTTTCTAATTTATTTTCCCAATCATCAATACTTGCGATAAAATTAGCAACGCCGTTTATTACATCTGTAAGTGATGGAAGTAATTTTGATGTTAATTCTGTACTAACACCAGTCAAAGCGGCTTTTAATCGGGCCTGAGCATCAAGGTATTCCTCTGATTGTAACGCCGCTTCATTTGATATAACACCATATTTTCTTGCTTCTTCTCTTAATTCCGCGATGCCCTCTGAACCATTTTTTGCCATCAAAATTAATTGCTGTCCAGACTTTCCAAACGCCGCTGTCGCTAATTCTGCCCGTGAAAATTCATCAGGAGCTTTATCAATGGCCTTCATTAATAAATTAAATGCTTCTTCATTTGAATTTACATTTTCCAACTGATTTAACAATTGTTGGTCATTATCTTTTAGATAACTAGTTAAACTTCCCGTACCACTTTTTACATCCGATACTGTTTTATTTAATCTTTCTAAAGAACCTTGTAAATTATCTACACCACTCATTTTGGCGGCATAATCTAATTCCTGAAAAGTTTCAGCAGTCATACCAATTATTCTTGCTGTTTTAGCATACTGGTCGCCTGCCTCAGCAGTTTTTTGAGTAGCCGCTCCTATCGCTACAACAGAAGCTCCAATAGCAGCTATCATTCCCAATGCCGCTTTTTCGGCGCTTTTCATAAATTGCTCTTGCGCTTGTTGTACTTCTGTAGCTTCTTTTATTTTATCTTTTAATTTATTTTGTTCGGAAACTAATCTTTGTATAGCTTCTGATTCTGGGTCTAATCCGGAACGAATTAAACGTTCAATTTCTTTTTGATAATTATTACTTGCGGCTTTAGCGGCGTCTGTTTCCCCTCTGGTACCTTTCATTGACGCTTCTAATAATTTTTGTTTATCAATAAATGAATTTATTTTTTTATCTTCAAAAGCAGCTGAGAATTTTTCTATTTTTTCCCGTGTTGATTCTGATGAATTTGCTAATTCTTTGAAAGCTTCGGAAGCCGCTTTATAATCGGCATTTATCCGCAAAGTTAAATCTGCCACTTAAATATCCTTTATAAATATAGTCAATCATAGGAGCCCCTTTATTTTTTTATATCTTTCATATTCGATATTTACATCATCAAATAAATGAATTAAGATTAGAAGCCAATGAGGATTATTTAGCCAACTAGTAGGATAGGGTAGGCCGAAAGTTTTAGTATTTTTGTATATGTTTAGATAATAATAAAATTCAGAATTAAGATATTTTCCTATTTTATTATCTGGGATTGTTTTCTCATTAAATATTTCAACTGGATATGGGTCATTCTTTAAAGTAACTTTATATCCAGTTGGAACATCTTCTGTTTCTAATTGTCGATAACCTAATAAATATAATTTATAAGCTATCTTTAAATTTTTTTTTCATTGAAAGTAAACTCATCTTCTATTTTGGAATAAAAATATAAATCCTTCGCTATTTTTTGTACCGCTTCCGGTGGTAAAGTTAAAAAATCATCTACAGTTACTATTTCCTTACCATCATTAGTAAAATTCTCAAAGTGGTCAACGCATTCTTTTATAAAATTAATATAATCAAATCTGTTTGCTGTCATATTATCAATCATTACGTCAATAATATGCCTAACCAATTTTTCTTTAGCTTCTGGAGTATTATCAAATTCTTTTACAAAAGTAGATTCTAATACATTTTTTTGTGAAGCAAGCGGGAATAATTCATCTGATAATGGAAAGCGATGGAATACTACTTTAGCGGGATTATCGCTTTTCTCATTATCAAATACTTTGAAAATATATATCTTTTCTTTTTGTCTGAGAGACTTAAATTCTGCCATTTGCTATCCTTATGCTGATACAGGTACTTTATAAATAATTGGTTGTCCTTCGCCCTTGCTAAAACTTAAATCTTTATTTTGTACGTCAGTATTTCCTAAACTCATACTCATAGAAGTAATATTGATAGGAACAAACAACCAGTTTTCAGTTGTTCCTACAGCGCCACCAGAATTAAGTAAAGTTAAAAGATAAATCTGTTCATCATTTCTTTTGTGTAAAGTATAAACTCCGGCCCCATCATCTTCAATAATATCTAAAAATCTATTTACAACAATTTCAGTAACATTATCAAGGTCTTGAGTTGCGTCATCATACCTAAATAATCCGGCTAAACTTCCAGATATAGTTAAAATACCATCTGAAATTGTAGCACCTGGGTCACAATCATCACCTGCTTCTACACTTCCCATTGCGAATTCAAAGCTTGCTGTAGTTTTACAAAATCTATCTGGTTCAATTTTTAATACTCTATCGCCAACTGCTAAAGTAATTTGGCTTACTCCTGCTGGTGCGATAAAAAATGTTCCTTCTGGTACTGGTATTGAACTAGTTGCGGCTTTGGAAATAACAAAGTATTTATGTTTTGCTGTAGTTTCAATACTTCCGTCCCCTATAACTACGTTTGAATTATCAAAACTGTCTAAAAAAACAGATGCTTTACTTCCTGTAATTTTCATTCTATTTTATTCTCCTTATTTATATAGTCTTTATTTTCTGGTTGTTCCTCTGTTAATTTTATTTCACAAGTTGGACAACTACTTTTTTTCTTTTTGTGGGGAAGTTCTTTACCTTCCCATTTTCTTTTCGCTTCCTCTGTAGCAAATACAGTAATTCCTTTTCCTAATTTCATATTTCTATCTCCAATGACAAATTAAATTCACTACAGACAAGATATTTAGTTCCTTCCACATATTTATAAAAGTCAATGCTCTCTATAATAGTATTTTGTGCAATTCCTAATGAGGGTTTTTCTTTAATTAATTCATATAGCAAATAAGCGGCGTCTAATATATCAGCATTCAGTATAGCTGGTGTATTATTACGTCGAACCAGATAAAATACTATTGATAGGTGTTCTATATCTCCGCAATCATCATCATATAGGCTTTGTCGAAAATCAATTCTTGAAAAGTCCACGAATAAACTAAAATCATTTTTGTATTTATCAAAATCGAGTACGTCGGTAATAATTTCCGGGTGTAGTTCATAATTATTAGTAATAAAATTGATTAGATTTTCCTGTTGCTCTTTAAAGTTCATGATATTTCCTCATTAATTTTTTGCTCAAGTGCTTTTGACAATTCTTGATAGCCCTTTGAGTTTGTTCCATTCCAATATTCATTAAATACTTCTTTCCCAAATGGATTCGGTCTGGTCTGAACAGAAGATACTTTTTTCCATTCCCCATTTATTTTAAATGTTAAATACTTTCCTTTTTTTGGTTTAATATTAGCTCCACTCTCAACCATTCTTGCATACCATACATTTGATTTATTTAAAGTTTTTCTGGTTGTTAGTGCGCCACCACCATCAAATGGTAAAAATTTAATTGCGTTTCGTAATCTACCAGTTCTAACAGGTGCCCTGCTTCTTGCTTCGTCAGCCATTTCATCACCGACTGATTTTAATAGCTCATTAAATATATTCCCCAGTCCAGATGAAAATATTCTTAATTTATTCTCAAGGTGTTTAGAATCTAAATCAGCTTCAAATTTAACTGGCATCATATCACCAAAATTCGGTAAAGAGAGATAGGAATAAGATACTTATAATAATCTGTATTATTAATAAAGGTTCTTGTTCCGCTATCAGCAAAACTTTTTGAAGTTATTCCAATATTAGAATCTGATTCTGTTTGTAATAATGAAGCAATCCTCAATACTGTTAGCTTAATTATTTTTGGTAATGAATTACCATTTACAGTATCGTCATCAATTACTGAACCCCAGCCAGCAGTATATTCTATCTGTATATTTTTAGTTCCATCTGGAAAAAAATTATTATAATAAAGGAACTCACTATCATTAGTAAAATAAAATTCATTTATTGGTATTGAAGTTCCATCTATTGATAGGTGTACAATATCTTGTATTGGTTTAGCACGTAATTGTAATTCGTGAGTTCCTCTTCCGTTTAAGATATTATTATAAGCGTGTAGTGTCGGAGAGTATCCCAGGTAGTTATTGACAATATTTTCTGCGGCGTCTATATATTCCTGTTGTAGAATAATATCACTATAAACATTTGAGTATTTTTGTAAGTCATTAGCAGAAATATAAGACATTAAAACTCCCTAAAAAGAGGGTGGTTATCCATTTGAACAACCACCTATGTGAAAAATTATTTTGTAATTAATCCGTAGAAATTCTTGTCAACAATAGTAGTACCATTCGCAAACACACTTGCTTGGAAATAAGTATTAGTATCACCAACTTTTTTAATAGGCTCGATTGCAATTTCAGAAGCCATTCCCAAACCATAATCGTCAAGACGGCCAGCAACGGCAACCGTGGAACCAGCAGTTAATACTGATGGAGCAGCACTGGTTAAAATAACCCTTACATTTTCAATTGTTTTAGCTCTGATTAATTCCTCTTTATAAACATCAGCAACGCCAGAAGTTGTATCAGCAAGAATACCTGCATAAATTGAAGGAGCTAATACAATTACACCATTATCAGTTAAGTCCTGCACAGTTAAGGCAAGCTGAACTAAGTCAGCAATAGTTGGATTGCCAGTTGCGGCACACTCAATTTCATTTGTAGAAGGAATAGCATTAAATATGCCTTTAAAGTCTAATCCTGTTCCACTTCCAATTAATACACCTCTATGAAAAGCTTGTGCGAATGCGTCTGCAAAAATAGAAGGTAGTTCACTGTCAAAATTAACTGTTCCCATTGTAATTGTTTCTAAACTCACGGGAAGTATTGATACGTAAGCATGTGGAGTAATTGATTTGCTTGCTAATGTAGCGGTTGAATCAACAGCAATAGATGTAGCACCCTCAGCGGCAACTGCTGGAGTAGCAAGACCCGGTGAAAGAACAGGAATATTAGTCGAGGCGTTAGGCCCATAAAAATATCTAACTCTTTCAAGTATAGGTGTTTTTGCCATTAATTCTTTTGCAAGTTCTCTAATTTGATTGATTGCGCCAGTTCCACTTAAAGTAATAGCACGTTTTTCAATTAACGCTTTTTGAATATCAGCAGTTGAACGTACTTCATCTTTTGGAGCTTTAGCAAGAGCAATCTGTTGCTCAATATCTTTTTTCTGTGAGCGTAATTCCTCAAATTTCTTTTTAGCGTCATCAGCTTTTATTTTACCACTTACAATATCTTCTTGTAAGCTACGAATCTGAATGTCAACATCCAGTTTTTTTTGTTCTAAATTATTCATTTGTTTCCTCTTTATCTTCTTTTTCAATTTCAAAAAGTGTATCAATTAAACTAATAATTTCTTGTTTAACTTCCTCTTTTTGTTCATCTTCTTTAACGTCATCAGAAGTGTTTTCTTTGGGAGTGTCCTCACGCTGCTCCTCATTAGCGGCTTCCTCTTTTGGTTCAGAAGGTTTATTTTTATTAATAATTTCATTAATTGAGCTTACAAATTCTTGTAATTGTGTAATCTCATCCTCTGTCAATGTTTCTTTTTCAAGAAGTTCATTTAAGTTTTCAATGTCAATAGTTCTTTTCATTATATTTTTCCTTATAAAAGCTTGTGAATCTGTCTCGGGATAAGCGGCGTAGGGAACGCCAAATGAGACCTCTTGTAACGCTACTTCTTTTAACGTTCTTGATTTGTTATTTTCTGTGTCAACCCATTTTATGGGAATAAAACCGAATGACATGGTTTTTACATCGCCTCTCTCTATAATTTCAAATAAATCATTGGC
>JAISRA010000076.1 GCA_031273885.1 Endomicrobium sp. | reverse complement strand
ACCTCCTTCAGAAAATGCGGTTTGCGTTCTTCCATAAACTATCTGAAGAAAAAGTTCCCTCATTGCGGTGTTTATTGCATCACAAACTAAATCAGAATTTAATGCTTCCAAAATAGTTTTACCGCTTAAAACTTCCGCTGCCATTGCTGCTGAATGTGTCATACCACTACAGCCTATTGTTTCAAGCAAGGCCTCTTCAATAACGCCTTTTTTTACATTCAACGTTAATTTGCAAGCACCCTGCTGTGGAGCACACCACCCTATTCCGTGCGTTAATCCACTGATATCAGCAATCTGTTTAACCTTTACCCATTTTCCTTCTTCAGGAATAGGAGCAGGTCCATGCTTTGCACCTTTAGCTACGCATATCATTTGCTGCACTTCATGAGAACACTCATACGCACACTTGTCTTTACTACAATTCATTATTATCTCCTCTTAAAACATACAATTAAAGTGATAAACCCATCCCCTACGCTAGGTAAACACCTTATAGACCTTAAATGGAGGGGGAGAGATTCGAACTCTCGGTACAGACTTTCATCTATACACCGGTTTAGCAAACCAGCGCACTAGACCAACTATGCGACCCCTCCTCCAATCAAAATTAATTTACAAGTAAAAGATTGTACCAAAAATAAGTATATATTTGCAATTCAAATAATTGCCTTTTCACACATTAGTTAGTATAATTTTTTAATGTATAGCAATTGTTAACTAAAATTCTCTTTACGGTGAGGTATCAAATGAAACTTATTGACGGAACAAAAATATCTAATGATAAAAGGGCTGAAATAAAAGAAAAAGTTGCATTGTTAAAACAACAAACCGGGAAAGTTCCTGGACTTGCGACAATTTTAGTAGGCAAAGATCCTGCAAGCCAAATTTATATTAAATCAAAAATTATAGCGTGCAAAAACGCCGGGATAAAATCTTTTCATCACAATCTTAATGATAACGCATCTCAAGAAAATATTATTGCCTTGATAAAAGAACTAAATGAAAACCCTAATGTTGACGGTATTTTATTACAGCTTCCTCTTCCAAACAACAAAAACGCATACGACTGCATTAATGCAATAAGTCCATCGAAAGATGTTGACGGACTTCACCCATTTAACGCAGGTCTTCTTACTTTATCAAAAAATTGGGATGAAATAATTAAAAAAAATATTCTTATCTCGTGCACACCACTTGGCGTTATACACCTATTGCAAAAATCAAATGTAACAATAGAGGGGAAAACAGCAATTATCATAGGAAGATCTAATCTCGTAGGCAAACCACTTTCTATGCTTTTGCTTGCAAACAATGCAACAGTTATAATGGCACATTCAAAAACAAAAAATTTAAAAGAATTGTGCAAGGCAGCAGATATTATTATTGTGGCTGTAGGTAAACAAAAATTCTTAAACAAAGAATTTATAAAAAAAGGGGTAGTTGTTATCGACGTAGGCATAAACAGAACTACTGAAGGATTGTGTGGTGATGTTGATTTTGATGCAGTGAAAGATATGGAAGTAGAGATAACTCCTGTGCCGGGCGGAGTTGGTCCGATGACAATAACAATGCTCTTGTCAAACACTTTAAAAGCGTTTAACAACCAGAGATAATCAGATTGTACCACTTTGTACCAAGTTTTCGGAGATAAAATGAATTTTAATTTCATTATAGTTTTCTTTTTGCCAATTTTTGCAGGTATGATGTATTTTCTTATGGCATTTGAAGTGAAGCGTACGAGTAAATTTCGTTCGATGATGTTTGGTGAAATTGGTTTTAAAAAAATTGAATTTGCTTTCACAATGTTTGGGATTTATTTTATTACGCGACCACTCCAAAATATTTTAGGAGCACACCCTTATCCACTTATAATAAATTGTATAAGACAATTTTTCTTAATGGCTGTAATTGCTCCCTCAATTCTTGTTGCTATTTTTCACTGGGTACCTACAGCGAATGACACCCAACATTCAAAAAAAATTGCCGCTTATACAATCGGAATCTTGATGGGTATTATGTTTGTTTTAGTAAACAGTATTGCTGTGACAGGATCAAAAATTTTATCAACATGGGGAAGCATAAATATGTACGATCCTGTGTGGTTTCAATATGCACATCCACCAATACAGCTTATATTAATACATTTAATATGCCAACTCGTTTCTCCTGCTGGTTTTTTACTTCTTGCCGCAACTTACGTAAGACATAGACGACATAATTATCAGTTTGCAAATATATATACATTAATACCTACAAAATGGAAATACCTTGAAGCAAGTTTGGTTATTTTTGCAATTTCTTTTATTATTGCGGGTGTTGCTGTAATTTTTGGTGCCTATTATACTTACTTATGGGCCATTTATTTTGTTGGAGCAATTGTTTCAGGTGGTTTTGAAATGATAAGTATCAAACTTCCACCACGTGAAATCCCAAACGATTTAAAATAAACTTTGCTTTCTTCTACTCATCTCAATATACAATTAACAACATTGATAAAATTAAGATAAGCAAAAATGACAGCTTTCAATTAAGCATAAAATATCGTGAATTTTCTTCTTTAAGCAAAACGCAAAGATTTAAAATACGATGTGTCTATTTATTAGGCATAATAATGTCAAAGCCTGTATATTTACGCAGCACTTCCGGCACTATAACCGATCCATCTTCTTGTTGATAATTTTCAAGTATAGCGGCAAAGGTTCTGCCAACAGCAATGCCTGAACCGTTTAACGTATGTAAAAATTCTTTCTTTTTATCTTTAGAATATTTTACTTTTATATTCATTCTTCTTGCTTGAAAATCTTTAAAATTTGAACACGATGAAATTTCTCTATACATACTATCTCCCGCAAGCCATACCTCCAAATCGTAAGTTTTTGCTGATGAAAATCCCATATCTCCAGTTGACAAAAGCATAACCCTGTACGAAAGCCCTAGAAGTTCCAAAACATTCCCTGCGTCAAGAACAAGAGCTTCCAATTCCTCATTTGACATCTTAGGTTCAACAAATTTTACAAGTTCAACTTTATTAAACTGATGGTTTCTTATAAGTCCTTTTGTGTCTTTTCCATATGTTCCAGACTCTCTTCTAAAACATGCGGAATAAGAAACAAGTTTTTGAGGAAGCAAAGAGTCGTCTAAAATATCATCTCTATAAATATTCGTTACAGGAACTTCCGCTGTTGGTATTAAATATAAATCATCATCAGCGCATTTAAATGCATCATCCGAAAATTTAGGGAGCTGACCTGTTCCTCTCATCGAAGCCTGATTTACAAGATATGGTGTCATTATTTCTTTATACCCTTTTTTTTTATGAGTATCCAATAAAAAAGAAATGATAGCTCTTTCTAAAGCACAACCATCATTTTTTAAAACTGCAAAACGTGAACCCGAAATTTTTGAAGCTGTCGCAAAATCGAGAATGCCAAGTTTTTCTCCAATTTCCCAATGACGTTTAGGTGGAAAAGAAAATTTCTTTGGTTCTCCAGCAATTCTTATAAATTTATTATACTGTTTGCTTTTTCCTATAGGTACACTTTCATCAGGAATATTAGGAAGTTCTAGAAGGAAATCTTCTATTTGGGTTTCAATCATTAAAAGCTGTCTTTCATGTTTCTGAATTACATCTCTCAATTTGTTAACTTCTGAAAGAAGATCGCGCGAAGGATCTTTTCCTTCTCTTTTAAGTCTGCCTATTTTTTCAGACTCTCTATTTCTTCTTATTCTTAAGTTTTCTATTTCGCTTATTAGATATTTTCTTTCTTCATCCCATTTTAAAAGCTGACCAAAGTCAACATCTTTACCTCTACTTAACATAGCTTGCTTAACTGCATCAGCACTTTCTCTAATAAATTTAATATCCAGCATTTTCTCTCCCTACATTAATCTACATTACTGTTACTGTCAAAGTTAAAGATAATTAAACACTAAACGTTTCAATTATAAACTGCGCTCCAATTTGCACAGTACAGCTTCACTTACCGACTCAACTTCAATATAAAATATATAAAACTTTTGAATAATTATCTATAGATTTTTAACTTTATTTTTACAAATAATATATTATTCTTTGTTTTTTTCTGTATTTGTATATTGTAGTTCTACTGAATTTTTAGAGCCTACTGACACCTCAACATCATCTATAAATTTATCGGAATAATCGGATAAATATTCGGTTTCAATAGAAAACTTTCCATGCAAAGGATCTTCCAGATCAATATAAACCTTAGATTTACCTTTATACGTTCTAAAAATTTTCTCTAAG
>JAISRA010000082.1 GCA_031273885.1 Endomicrobium sp. | reverse complement strand
CAAGTAATATGGCAGCACTTATATCTCTGGCCGACAAGATAGACACTTTAGTTGCAAATTTTTCAATAGGACTTGAACCTTCAGGTTCTGCAGATCCTTATGGTCTAAGGAGAGCAAGTATAGGGTTTATAAGAATTGTAACGGAAATTTTGCCGAATCAAAATTTATCAAGTGCTATTGCAAAAGTTTTTGAATTTTTACCTGAAAGTGTAAAAAATAATCCTAAAGCAAAGGATGCTTATGAAAGACTAATTAATTTTTTCTGGCAGAAGGTAGAAGGCATTCTTGAATCGGAAGGTTACGGTTTTTTTGAAGTTAAAGCTGTTATAAACGCAGCAAGAGTTAATAAGTTAGGTGTGTTTGGTTCTTTACGTCCTAAACTTATTGCTTTACAAAATGCAAGAAAGAAAAATAATTTTGTAGCTATAGTAGTTATATTCAAAAGAATTAATAATATTATAAATCAGGCAAAAAAACAAAATATAGATATTTTGCAAGCAGTAAACGAATCTTTGCTTGTCGCAGATGCTGAAAAAAATCTTTTTGCTGATGTGGAAAAGGCAAAAACAGAAATTGAAATATTCATATCAAAAAATGAATATGATAAAGTCTTTGATAAAGTTCTAGAAATAGAACCGTCAATTGATAATTTCTTTGAAAAAATTATGGTGATGGTGGAAGATGAGGATTTAAAACTGAATAGAATTTCTCTATTAAACTACATAAAAAATATATTTGCCGAATTTGTAGATTTTTCAATTTTACAGCAATAATATTATAATAAATATGTAGTGTGCAGTTATCTTCTGGAATTAAGAGATCTGTTTGTTTAGATAGTTCCCAGATTTGAAATACTCTCACAAGATTTTTTACTTTGCAAAAAACCTAGAATAATTTTAAGACTCTGTTTAATTTAATTTGATTTTTGCTAAAACACTTTGTTTCTGAAAAAGTGGTGCTTTTTATATATAAATTGCAGAATTTAATTTTAATTAGTTTGTTTTGCGTTATATTAAGGCGATAAAAGCATTTACCCTAGATTGCCTTGACACAGTTTCAGTCAAAAAAAATATTTGACTTTTTAAGGTATTTTCTGTAAACTCCGAAAAAGTGTATCCAGAGCTCAGATTTTTTGTTTATGCGGAGGAATTAAATGTTGAAAGAAGGTGAAATAAGGATTCCGTCCGGATGTGCAATAAGCGGAATTATAGACAAAAAAGGCAGAAGGTTCAGTGGTGAAGAGATTATTAAGTCTATTGCTTTGATGCGTGATCGTTCAAACGGATTGGGTGGTGGTTTTGCTGCTTACGGTATTTACCCACAATACAAAAATTTTTATGCACTTCATGTATTTTACGACAATTTAAAAGTTAAAACGCAAACAGAAGATTTTATTACTAAAAATTTCGATATTGAAAGTGCAGGCAATCTTCCTACAAGGCCTGTTAAAGGCATTACAAATAAACCATTAATATGGTGTTATTTTGTTCAACCTAGGACTCATGTAGTAAAAGAAGATTTTGTAGATGAGGCAGAATTTACTTCAAGATGTGTGATCACAATAAACAAAGAGTATAAGGGTGCATACGTTTTTTCCAGTGGTAAAAATATGGGAACGTTTAAAGGTGTTGGATACCCTGAGGACATCGGTGAATTTTTTATGCTGGATACATATGAGGCTTACATGTGGACAGCTCATGGAAGATTTCCGACAAATACTCCTGGGTGGTGGGGCGGTGCTCATCCTTTTACAATGTTGAATTGGTCTGTGGTACACAACGGTGAAATATCGTCTTATGATGCTAATAGAAGGTTTGTAGAAATGTATGGATATAAATGTACTCTTCAAACTGATACCGAAGTAATAACATATTTGTTTGACATGCTTGTAAGAAAGCATAATATTCCAATGGAAAAAGCAATAAAAATAGTTGCAGCTCCTTTTTGGGATGATATTGAGAGAGAGAATAAAGAACTTCAAAATGAGTTAGAAAGTATGAGATCAGTCTATGCAAGTGCGTTGATTAATGGACCTTTCTCTATAATTTTAGGATATGAAAAAGGTATGATAGCTTTGAATGACAGAATAAAACTTCGTTCTTTAGTTGCTGCCGAAAGAGGCGATAGAACTTATGTTGCAAGCGAAGAAAGCGCAATAAGAATAATATGTGATAATCCGGATAGAATATGGTCTCCAAAAGGAGGAGAAGCAGTTATTGCTTTATTAGAAGGCGGACAAAAATGAGTTTAGATTTTAGTAGTCCTGCATTTGAAGTAATAAGAAATAAAAATAAATGTATTAAATGTCATATATGTGAACGAGAGTGTGCTAACAATGTGCATTTATATAATGTAAAAGATAACGTTGTAAATTCTGATGATATTAACTGCGTTAATTGCCATAGATGCGTTTCTCTATGTCCTGTAAAAGCTTTGATAATAAAAAAATATCCTCTTGAATTCAGGGAAAATGCAAACTGGACAAGTGCTGCTATAAAAGAAATTTATAGACAGGCGCAAACAGGTGGAGTTTTGCTTTCAAGTATGGGAACTCCCAAGCCTTTCCCGATTTACTGGGATAAGCTGTTGCTTAATGCGAGTCAAGTTACAAATCCGTCAATAGATCCTCTGCGCGAGCCTATGGAAACAAAAGTTATTATAGGAAGAAAGCCCAATAAACTTGATTTTGATGCTAAAGGCAAACTTCTAACAAAGATGCCTCCTCAGATTAAACTAAGAGTACCTATAATTTTTTCTGCAATGAGTTACGGTTCAATTTCGAGAAATGCACACAAAGCTCTTGCTAAAGCTGCTACTGAACTTGGAATTTGTTATAACACAGGTGAAGGTGGTTTAAACAAAGATTTTTATGAGTATGGTAAAAATACAATCGTTCAGGTAGCGTCAGGACGATTTGGTGTTCATAAGGAATATTTAAATGCCGGTGCCGCCATTGAAATTAAAATCGGACAAGGTGCCAAGCCGGGTATTGGTGGACATTTGCCTGGCAGAAAGGTTGGCAAAGATGTTTCTGCTACAAGAATGATCCCTATAGGTTCAGATGCAATTTCTCCAGCCCCTCATCATGATATTTACTCTATAGAAGATTTAAGACAGCTTATATTTTCGTTAAAAGAAGTTACAGATTATCAAAAGCCTATTTTTGTTAAAATTGCAGCTGTTCATAATGCTGCTGCTATAGCTTCAGGTATAGTAAGAGCTGGCGCTGATGCTATTGTTGTTGACGGTTTTAGAGGAGGAACAGGTGCTGCTCCTACAAGAGTAAGAGACAATGTTGGAATCCCTATAGAATTTGCTTTATCTGTCATAGATCAAAGATTAAGAGAAGAAGGAATAAGAAATCAAGTTTCACTCCTTGTTTCCGGAAGTATTCGCAACAGTGCAGATATAGTTAAAGCTATCGCATTAGGGGCAGAGGCTGTTTATATAGGTTCAGCTGCTGTTATAGCTATGGGTTGTCATATGTGTCATTCATGTTCAACTGGAAAATGTAACTGGGGTATAGCAACTCAGGATTCTGAGCTTGTAAAAAGACTTGATCCTGACGTCATGTACAAAAGACTTATAAATTTAATATATGGATGGAGCTATGAAATTCAGGAAATGCTAGGCGGGATGGGAATTAATGCCATCGACAGTTTGCGGGGTAATAGGCTTATGCTTAGAGGGATTGATTTGAATGAGAAAGAATTAGATATTCTTGGCATAAAATATGCTGGAGAATAAGAATGCTTTATTTTTTTTGAGTTTTTGCGTTGAAGATTCTGTTTTTTTTATATAGTACGATTCAATTCAATAGGCTGTAGCTTGTTTGGAATTTAATTTATTGTACAATTAGTAAGTATGTAGAAGAACTACATAGCAGGAATTGTATAATACTCATAAAATAAAAATTTCTCCTCTTAAAATATGATATAATATTAAAAGATGTTAGTTTTAATGTTTGTCCGAAAGAGTGTAGCAGAAAAGTATTAAATTTGAATAAGAAAGGATTGAGTGTATGGAAATTATAGATGCCTTAAGTATTTATTATCGAGATTTAAATAGCTTGATAGACAATACAATTAAGACAGATAAAACCATTGTGTTAAAGAATGTTTTTGGGCAAAGGTACATAGGCAGAGGTCTTCCTGAAAAAGTTAAACTGAAAATTTATGGCACTCCCGGAAATGATATGGCGGCGTATATGAATGGAGCAGAACTTGAAATATTTGGTAATAGTCAGGATACCGTTGGTAATACAATGAATTATGGCAGAATAATCGTCCATGGTAATTGCGGAGACACTTTAGGATATGCTATGAGAGGCGGCGAAATTTATGTTGAAGAAAATGTAGGCTATAGAGTAGGTATTCATATGAAAGAATATAAAAAAATGAAGCCGGTTATCATAGTGGGTGGTAATGCCGGTGAATTTTTGGGTGAATATATGGCAGGTGGAGCGATAATTCTTCTTGGTTTAAATCTTGTAAAAGGCAAATCAGTAATTGGTAAATTATGCGGAACTGGTATGCACGGTGTCGCTATTTATATAAATGGTAATCCTGACAAATTTAAATTTGGGAAAGAGGCCGTAAAAGTTGCTCTTAATGACAAAGACATTTCATTTCTCAATGAGCATATTAATTTTTATTCGAAGATTTTTAAGAAAAATTTAAAACATTTGGAAATAGAATCCTTTTCAAAATATATAGCAGTTAATATGAGTCCTTATGCTAGCATGTACTGTACTTATTAAGAAGAGTTAAATTAAAAACATATTTTTTAAATAATATTCTATTTGTTTAACTACTATGGACTTTTACAGGAGTAGTGAGTTTAAGTGTGTGTGTATGTTATTTGTCAATTGTTTTTTTATTTTGTAAAGTTACATATAGAGAGTTTTAACCGTAATTGTCTTTTCTTATAACGTGTAATATTTAGTGAAATTAAAGATTGTAAAAAACAGGCTCAGCATATAGTTTTATGTAGGGATGTCAATGATATTTCGAATAATATTGAGTAATTATAGTTGCTTTCGTTTATTTTGCAGTTTGCAGGGCGGATCTTCACCAACTTGAAGGATAAAGTGAGTCTACTAAGTATAATGAAGATGGATATAAAACAAACTTCCTTAGATAAAACTTAGTGAGTATAATTAGTTGTGTTAGTTTTGAGTAACTATGTAGAGGGTTATAAAGTGGTAAAAGAGAAAAAGAATTTTAAAAAATACAAGAAGGCTAGACTTGAACTCTCAAATGGTGTAAGACTCGAAGGTAGGGCTATCGGTGCTGATGTAATTGTCAATGGTGAGATGGTTTTTAACACCGGTATGCTCGGCTACAGCGAAGCCATGACTGATCCTTCATATTTGGGGCAAATTCTTGTTTTTAGTTTTTGCCTTATAGGTAATTATGGAATACCTATGCCTAAAAATGGAGATCTTTTTATGTCTAAAGGACATGAAAGTGCATCGATAAAAACACAAGGCATTATAGTTTCTGATATTTATGATGGTTGTCATCACCATGATGGTGGAATTTCTCTTGAAAGTTGGATGAAAAATCAGGATGTGTCAGGGATTGCTGGAATAGATACAAGATATTTAGTGCAGATGATAAGAGAAAGCGGAAATCTTTGGGGCAGAATTGTTCCTGAAGGGGCAATTTTTCAGAATAAAAATAAATTTGAATTTTTAAAAAATTTTAAAGATGATGAATGTGTTGATCCGTCAAAATATAACTTAATGCCGTAAGTATCAACTAAAGAAAAAATAACAATGTGCTGTGGTTCTAAAAAAGTTGCGGTTATTGACTGCGGAACAAAATGGAATATTATAAGAATGCTTATTGAGAGAGAATGTGAAGTTGAAGTTTTGCCTTATGATATAGATTTTTCTAAGGTAAAATGCGATGGTTGGGTTATAAGTAATGGGCCCGGTGATCCGAAAAATACAGGAGATTTAGTTGATAGAATAAAAAAAGATGTTTAGGGCTCAAATAAACCTATTTTAGGGATATGTTTTGGACATCAGCTTTTATCTCTTGCATCTGGAGCAAAAACAAAAAGACTTAATCACGGACATAGAAGTCATAATCAGCCTGTTTTTTCGCTTCCTGAAAGAAAGGCATATATGTCGAGTCAAAATCATAGATATGCCGTTGAAAAAAGTTCGATACAATCTGACTGGGATTTGTGGTTTGAAAATGCGAATGATGATTCTGTAGAAGGATTAAAACATAAGACAAAACCATATATATCTGTGCAGTTCCATCCGGAAGCGTCAAGTGGTCCAAATGATACGTCGTGGATAATGGATAAGTTTGTAGATTTGGTAAAAACAATGAAAGAAAATAATATTTAACATTAATATTCAGTTTTTAAACAACTTTTAATAGCAGTTCTTGTTTTTGTATTTGTAAGAGTTACATATTAAGAGTGCAGATATGTGTTTTTTGAGCGAGATATTTTAAAAGCAATCTCGGATGAAAATTGGTTCGGCAGTATAAAGACATTCAGCAGTTTTTCGGGCGGTATGTGATGGGCATTATTTAAATTTCAAAAGGAGTGAAAAAACCGATAAAAATTATAAAAGAAGATGATGATTAATAATTTAAAAAGTGAGGGGTAAGATGAAACAAGCAAACGATGATGAACATTTGCAAAGAGGATTAAGTGAGAGGCACATTAATTTAATAGCTATAGGCGGTGCGATAGGTATCGGTATATTTCTTGCTTCAGGAAATGCGATTGCTTCAGCAGGACCGTCTTTGCTAGTATCTTATATTTTTGGAAGTATTTTTATGTATTTGATTATGCGTGCTTTAGGAGAAGTTGCTGTTGAGAATCCTGTGTCTGGATCTTTCAGCGCTTATGCACATAAATTTATAAATCCCTGTGCCGGGTTTATGATAGGTTGGTCATACTGGCTTATGTGGGTTATAACCTGTATGGCAGAAGTTACGGCTATAGGGATATATTGTAGTTTTTGGTGGCCTGAACTTCCTCAATGGATAATGGCATTGGCCTCTTTGATATGCATATTGTTGATGAATCTTTTAAGTGTAAAGATGTTTGGCGAATTTGAATTTTGGTTTTCTATAATAAAAGTTGCTACTATTGTAGGTATACTAATTGCTGGTATATCTATAATATTTTTTGGCTTTGGAAATAACGGGCATGCTGTGGGCATATCAAATTTGTATGCTCTTAAAGGCGGTTTTTTCCCGTTTGGAATTTCGGGTGTTTTTGGAGCTTTGGTCATGGCAATGTTTGCTTTTATCGGTGTTGAATTTATCGGTATAACAGCAGGTGAGGTAAAGAATCCTGATAAAACTATCCCATCTTCAATTAATAAAGTTTTGCTGTTGATTTCGTTATTTTATATTGGTACGCTTTTTGTGATTATGTGTATTTATCCATGGATAAATATCTCAAAAGGTGATGGAGTTGAGGAAAGTCCTTTTGTTTCAACGTTTGTGGGGCTTGGAATTAAACAGGCAGCTGCGATAATAAATTTTGTAATAATTACGGCTTCGATTTCTGCATGCAACAGCGGAATGTTTAGTAATGGTAGAATGCTTTATAATCTGGCTTTGAATAAACAAGCTCCTAAATTTTTGACAAAAATCAATAAAAATAAAATACCTGTAAATGCTGTTTTAGCTTCGTTTG
>JAISRA010000129.1 GCA_031273885.1 Endomicrobium sp. | reverse complement strand
TGTGCTCTTCCGATCTATTTATTGCTGCCAAGAGGTCTGTTAAAAGTATAAAAAAGGCAATAATTAATAAAACTATGGAGAAATATTTGCTTGAATAAAATTATAGCGTATATTTTACTTTTATTTGCGTTCTCTTCTTCTGTTTTTGGGGTTGATAATGATATGATAGTTTCCTGCGATTCTCAATCCTTATGCGAAATAAATGAAATTATAGATACGACTAAAAATAAAAAGAAAAAAATAAGGCTTCTTGAATCTCTTGCTGTCAAAAGTATGGAAGCTAATCAATATGATTTGGCGATGGACATATATGTAAAACTTTTAGTATTGAAAAAAATCCCTAAAAATAAAAAATTTCAGTATTACGTTAAACTTGGGGATATATATGGTTTTAAAAAGGAGTATATTCTAAGTATGCAGAATTATAGAAAAGCTATGTTTCTATATAAAAAAAATATAGATATAAGGCTTAAAGTAGGTAGTATCTTTTTGAAAAGTAATTTATATAATCTTGCCGAAGATACCTTTCTTGATGCTCTTGATATAAACAAGAATTCATCTGTTGCAAAAAATGGTCTGGGAGACGTTTTTTATAGACAGGAAATCTATACAAAAGCTATGAAATATTATAGCCAAATTAACTCCGAAGATTATAATGAGGAGAGTGTTGTAAAAATTGTGGATTGTTATCGTAATTTAAATAGAATAGACGAGGCCATCAGCATTTTGAAAGCATTTACAATAAAAAATAAAAATCCTGAATTACTTTTTTTACTGGGGCTGCTTTATATTGATAAAAATGAATATATGCAAGCCAGGGATTTATTCTTGGAATTAATAAAACAGGATGAAAAAAATTTTAAGTTATGCCTATACCTTGCTTCACTTTATGATTTAATTGAAGATAATGTTAATGCGAAGAAAATGTTTAATAGGGCATATGCAATAAATTCTTCTTATGCTGCAATCGACTTTATGCAGGCAAAAATCGCTTATAAAATGGGGAATCTTCCTGAAGCTAAAAAATATGCAAGAGATTCTTATTCTAAAGCAAAAACGGTTTTTGTAAAAGATCAGGCGCAAAGATTGCTTAATTTTTTAAATGCTGTGAAATAGTGCTTTTGACACTAAATCCAAGGTTTTGATAAAATGTATATGCACTAATACACTATAAGTAGTCAGAACGGCGCATTAGACAATAAGTACAAAGGGGAGGGAGGGAAGTGCTTCAATTTAAAAAAAGCGATTTGTGTGTCGAACAAGTAAAACTATCAGATATTGCAGAAAGGTATGGTACAGGCGTATATGTATATTCAAAAAATCAAATTATAGAGAACTTTGAAAGTTATAAGAAGGCTTTAGGAACTAAGAGCGGTCTTATATGTTTTGCTTGTAAAACAAACTCAAATGGAGTAATTTTAAAATTACTTTCAAAACTCGGAGCAGGAGCAGATACAACTTCAGGTGGAGAAATATACAGATGTTTAAAGGCAGGTTTTGATCCGTTAAAGATAGTTTATGCGGGTGTTGGTAAATCTGCTGAAGAAATCGAGTATGCTTTAAAAAGCAAGATTCTCATGTTTAACGTTGAGTCTTTTGAAGAGCTTGACGCAATAGATAAAATAGCAAGAAAGATGAAAGTCAAAGCAAAAATTTCACTCAGGGTAAACCCCTATGTTGATCCTCGTACGCATTCTTATATAGTTACTGGTAGAAAAGGAACAAAATTTGGTATTCCCTATAAAGACGCTCTTAGAGCATATTTGCTTGCAAAACAAAAGGGGAATATTACTATTGTTGGTATACATTCACATATTGGCTCACAAATTTTAGATATTGCTCCGTTTAGGCTTGCTGCTAAAAAAATAAAAGATATTGTCGACTCTGTAGAAAAGAACATTGTAAAACTTGAATATATAAATTGCGGTGGTGGACTTGGTATTGAATATGAAAAAGATCAGAAAGCGCCATCTCCAAAACAACTTATGTCTGAGATATTTGATGTATTTGACAAAGACAGAAAATTTATTTTTGAGCCAGGACGTTCAATAATCGGTAACGCCGGTCATCTTCTTGCAAAAGTTTTATACAGAAAAGTTTCCGGAAGCAAAAATTTCCTTATTACTAATGTAGGTATGAACGATTTGATAAGACCTACATTATACAAAGCCTATCATGAGATAGTGCCTGTGAGAAAAACAAACTCTAAAAAAGTTAAAACAGATATTGTAGGACCTATATGTGAAAGTGGTGACTTTGTGGGTAAAGGCAGAATGCTTCCTGTTGTAGAGCAGGGTGATTATCTTTTAGTGACTTACACCGGAGCTTATGGTGCTGCTATGTCTTCAGAGTACAATTCAAGACCATTGCTTCCCGAAATTTTAGTTGACGGTGACAAAACTACATTAATAAGAAAAAGAGCTGACTACAGAGATTTGTTGTTAAATGAAATTTAATTTTTTATTTCATCTTCCTTGTTTCAATTTCGGATTTGCTGTAAGAGTGTAGGGTATGAAAAACTAAAGGAGGATATACACTTAGTGAATATAAATTTTTCAAAACTTACAGCAGCAGGGAATGACTTTATTTTAATAGATAACAGGGAAAATATAATTCAAGAAAAAAATTATCAGTGTCTTGCAAAAAAACTTTGCAACAGAAAATATTCAATTGGCGGTGACGGTTTGATTTTCCTTGAAAGAAGTGCTTTTAAAGATTTTAAAATGAAATATTTTAATTCTGACGGATCGCATGCTTCTATGTGCGGAAATGGTGGAAGATCCGTTGCTAAATTTGCTTGTGATCTAGGTGTAACTGGTTCAAAAATGGTGTTTGAAACAGATGCAGGCGTTATAAGTGCTGAGATTTTGCCCAAGAATAGAGTAAGGCTTGATTTGTACGATCCTAAAAATTTAAAACAAAATATAAAGATTGATGTTAGTGGTAAAAAATTCGATGCAGATTTTATTGATACAGGGGTTCCACATGTGGTTATATTTGTTGGTAATGTTGAAAAAATGGATGTTTTTAAGTATGGTAGAGAAATAAGATACCATAAAACTTTTATGCCTGATGGAACGAATGTTAATTTTGTTGAAGTTGCAAAAAACAATACTCTTTTTGTCCGTACTTATGAAAGAGGTGTTGAGGGTGAGACTTTAGCTTGTGGTACAGGGATAACGGCTTCAGGGATTATTTCTGTGCTTAAAGGTTTTAGAAAATCTCCAGTTAGTATAGTTGCAAGAGGCGGTGACAAGCTGTCTGTGTCTTTTAAAAATTTAAATAATAAGGTAAGTAATGTTATTCTTGAAGGACATGTTCTTATAGCATTTAAAGGTGTAGTGGAAATATAGACGTTGAGATGTATAGCTTAATGCGGTCATGGAGGTATTTATGTTTGCTGGAGTCTATACAGCGTTGTTCACACCGTTTAAAAATGATGGGATTGATTTTGATGCTTTGGGAAAATTGATTGAATATCAGTATAAAAACGGCGTAA
>JAISRA010000057.1 GCA_031273885.1 Endomicrobium sp. | reverse complement strand
GTCCCAAAAGAGCATTAAGACAAGCAATAAAAAAATCTAATCTAGAAATAAAAGGATTATTCCATATTACAAGACATACAGCTGGCAGTTGGTGGCTACAGGGTACAAATCTAAATGGTGAAAAAGTTCTCCCTGTAAGAATGGAACTAATAAAAGAATTATTAGGTCATTCGTCTATTATGATCACCGAAAGAGTATATGCCAAACTATCTCATAACAACATACTGACATCATTGACTTTTGATAAAAAAGTATAAATACTTACTATTCTGGCAAAAACCACTGCGGTCACATTTTGGTCACAGGGTCTATAAAGTTTTTAGTCACAGTTAAAATAAAGCATTGATTTTAAAGGGGTTTTAATGGGTAGACATAGAGATGTCTATAATTGTTATATTTAATTATAAACTCTTTTAACTTATTTCTAAATCCTCCTAATCTATCTGTTAATTTTAATATATAGCCTTTTAGGTTCTTGTTGCAACATTCTAACTCTACTTTTACTTTGATTTTTGTCGTTGTTTGATTTTGTAATATTTATATACTACTTCAATCAAACACCTAAAAATCTTTGTAAAAGCGAGTTATAATATTGCAACAAGAACCTAAAAGGCTATATAAAAAAATAACTTGACTATATATTCCACATATTCAATAATACATACGAGCAAGATGGATAATCGTTTGTTTTTTTATATGTAAATATAAATGAAAATAAGAGGAAAGTCTGAACTCCATGAAGATATGGTGGTGGATAACACCCACGGGGAGAGATCCTACGGAAAGTGCAACAGAAAATAAACCGCCGAAAGGTAAGGGTGAAACAGTGAGGTAAGAGCTCACTACAGTTGCAGAAATGCAAATGTTGGCAAACCCCACTAGGAGCAATATCAAATTATATATACCGCTTTGGCGGGGCGTATCTTCACGCTTTATATATGGGTAGATAGCTTGAAATTATAAGCAATTATAATTCTAGATTAATGATTATCAAACACAGAATTCGGCTTATATCTTGCTCTTCTATAAATTTTGAAATATTGTCGTCATATGAAAACAGATAAAATTATTTTTGAAACTGAAATTTTTACGTTAAAAAAGCCGAACCAGATTGTATTGAGGATATAAATGTTCTGTTAAATCTAAATAAAAACGGAAAGGTTACAAAATATGTCGGTTTTCCTAACGGAATTAACACAAATTTCGAAAAAGAAAAGAAAACAATAGAAAAACATTACAACAATCTTAATGGAAACGGCGGAATAATGTTGTGTTTTTTCAAAAACAGTAATATTTGTATCGGATATTTAAAATGTGGCGACATAAATGAAGATGGTTATGATAAAATAGACTATAAATTTTCTCCTGAATATTGGGGTAAGGGATATGGTTATGAACTTGTATCAGGTATGATAAAATACCTGTACGAAGTTGTGAAAGTCGAAACGGGAATAGAAACTAGTCTAAATGTGTTAAATATAGCATCTATAAAAGTTTCTGAAAAATGCGGATTAAAACTAATAGAAAAAGAAACAATGAATGAATATATACTTATGCGAATGAATAAAAAAGATTATGTAAATAATTAAAAACAAAAAAATAAATGTGAGTGTTACAACAAATCTAAAATACATTGAAACTTATCATTACATATCTTACAATCTACTTTTGCTTCGATCTACTTCGTTCTTTAACATTTAAAATGACGCTCCTGTATAAGTATACACTCGCTATTTTGAATATTAAACTCCTTGTATATTTTTGCAAAAGCGATTGTAAAATATGCAATGTATTTTTAAAATACTATAAATGTACAAAATTATAAAATTTGAAATTAAATATAGCTTTTTAGGTTCTTGTTGCAACATTATAACTCGCTTTTACAAAGATTCTTTAGGCGTTTGATTGAAGTAATATATAGCTATTACAAAATCAGCCAACGACAAAAGGCAAAGTAAAAGTAGAGTTATAATGTTAACTATGATTAAGTAATCGCTAATGTAATAAAGATAAAAGAATATATAAAGTAAACTCTAGGGGGATGCAATAAGATCCTAAAAGGCTATATATGGTCGAGATAGGGGGATTCAAACCCCCGACCTTCCGCTCCCGAAGCGGACGCGCTAGTCAAACTGCGCTACATCTCGTATATTTTATTATTAATTTTTTTTTATTTTCTTCTTATTACTTTCACTTTCAATTATTTTCAGCGCCATAGCAACATCAACATCCTCAAGTTCTACTTTTTTTATGGAAAAAAATTTTTTATTCCACATTACATAGGGTCCATAGGGCCCTATATTCACCTTAATTTCAGTATCATCATTTGGGTGCTTTCCAATAATTTTTGGCAGAGATAACATATATTCAACATTCTCCATTGTGACTTCATCTGGATTTTTTATATTTTTTAGGCTCACTCTTTTTGGCTTTTTTTTAACATCATCTTCTCCCAATTGGGCATAAAAACCGTAGGGTCCCTTTTTTAAATATACATTTTTATCTTCAAATTTTCCTAAAATTTTGTTTTCGAATTTTTCACCGATGGCGTTTTCATCGCTAGAATTTTCATCATTTTTGTTGTCGGTAATCTGTTCAGTGTGTTTACATGTTGGATAATTACTACAGGCAATAAATATTCCAAACTTGCCAGTTTTTATATTAAGTAGACCATTTTTGCAATCTGGACAATGATTTTTTAAATTGCCTTTTTCATCATAGCCAAAAATCATTTTTCCTAAAACTTCATTTATTTTTGTTAACACATCGGAATTTTTTAACAACAAAGCATCGTCTGTACTATTTTTAAATGGTGTCCAAAATTCCTTCAAAAACCCCTTCCATTCCTTTTTACCATTGGATATTATATCTAAATCATCTTCCAATTTTGCCGTGTAATTATATTCAACATAGTTCAAAAAATAAAATTTTAAAAAGGCATTAACAACAATTCCGCGATTTTCCGGTATAAATTTCTTTTTTTCAAATTTAACGTAACCACGTTCTTGTAGTATGCTAATTATGGTGGCGTAGGTAGAAGGACGCCCAATGCCAATTTCTTCCATTTTTTTAACCAAACTAGCTTCGGAAAAATTTGCCGGCGGTTCAGTAAAGTGTTGTTTATCAATGATTTTTTTCAATTTTAACTCATCCTTTTCCTTAACATTTGGTAAAATTTTATTTTCTTCATTTTCAATATCTTCATTGGTTTCGTTATATAATACCAAAAATCCATCAAATTTAATGGTTGTTCCAGTCGCTCTAAAGGTATGTTTTGAAGTATTTACATTAATATTTACCTGATTTAGTACGGCATTCGCCATTTGACTGGCAATAAGTCTTTTCCATATTAAATCGTACAACCTAAACTCGTCATCACTTAAATATTTTTTTATGTCAATCGGCTTAATTGATGGATTTGTTGGTCTTATGGCCTCATGCGCTTCCTGCGCATTTTTAACCTTACTTTCATATATTATAGCTTTTGATGGCAAATAATCTTTTCCATAATTTTTTTCAATAACATCACGCGCTTCGGCAATTGCCTCGGGCGCTGTATATACGCCATCTGTTCTCATATAAGTAATTAAACCGTGAGTCCCCTCGCCAATATCAATACCTTCGTAAAGTTTTTGTGCAACGTTCATTGTTTTTTTTGTTGAAAAACCAAGTTTTTTTACTGCTTCCTGCTGTAATGTTGAAGTTGTAAAGGGTGTAAACGGAAATCTTTTAGTTTCTTTTTTCTCAACATTTTTGACAATAAATTTTTCTTTATCGATATTGTTTAATATTTTTTCAACTTCTTTTTTACTTTTTACACCCAATCTGTCAATTTTTTTTCCATCAAATTCAACAAGTTTTGTCAATAAATCCTTTTTGTCGGTAGTATTCAGTAAAGCCTCAATGGACCAATATTCAACCGGTTTGAAATTTAAAATTTCTTCATATCTTTCGCATATTAAACGTAGGGCGACAGATTGTACTCTGCCGGCAGACTTACTTCCGGGTAATTTTCTCCACAAAACAGGTGATAATGTAAAACCAAATAAATAGTCTAAAGCTCGCCGCGCCTGTTGTGCTGATACTAAATTATAATCAATCTCACGCGGCTCTTTTATCGCTTTTTTCACTGTGCTTTCGGTAATTGCGTTAAACACAACCCTGTCAACAACAGTGTCCTTCTTTAGAGCTTTTTTTTGACGTAAAACTTCCAGTATATGCCACGCTATCGCTTCTCCTTCTCTATCAGGGTCGGTTGCAAGTATTAATTTATCCGCGTCTTTCATGGCCTCTACAAGTTCGCTAACGGTTTTATGCGATCTTTTTGATAACTCATATTTTATATCAAAAGTGTCTGTATTTACACTACCATCCTTGCTTGGAACATCCCTAATGTGTCCCATTGACGCCATTACCTTATAATCTTTTCCTAGATATTTATTTATTGTTTTTGCTTTTGCCGGCGACTCTACTACTACTAAACTTTTCATTTGCTTTTGATAAAATTAATTGTGGTAATGAAAACATTTTGAATATAAAAGTCAATGTATTTTTAAAGTGTGTATAGGCTTATAGCATCTTGGAAAAAATCTCCCTCTTATCTATTACGTTTTTATAGTTATTGTATAGGAGTTAATAAATCAAGTATTGCGCGATTTTAGTATATCAACAATTATAGAACAATCCCTATAATTCAAAAAACGCCTTGAAAAATATTTTTTACCACTTACTATCATTCCAGTTAGTTTTTAATAAAAGTAAAAAATATGCCAGAAGAAAAAGGTTATCAGGAAGGTGATATAGTGAATATTGACATTTCAAAAGAAATGAAGAAGTCTTATCTTGACTATGCGATGAGCGTTATTGTGGCGCGAGCAATACCAGACGTATGTGATGGATTAAAGCCGGTACATAGGAGGATTTTTTATTCCATGTATGAAAATGGTTATGAATACAATAAACCTTTTAAGAAATGCGCAAGGATTATCGGTGATGTGATGGGTAAATACCATCCGCACGGCGACAG
>JAISRA010000123.1 GCA_031273885.1 Endomicrobium sp. | reverse complement strand
GCGGAACCATCTGTCGGCAAAACATGCGATGGCCCAGCCCAATAATCACCGGAAGCAGTAGGAGTTTGGTAGCCTGCAAAAACAGCACCTACATGTCTAATATTTTTCAGTAAAGTCTTATAATCTTTTACCAACAATTCTAAATGTTCGGGAGCGATATTATTTGCTTTACGCACAGCTTCATCCAAAGAACAAATCTCTACTTCTAACTGCCTAAAAACTTTTTTTGGAAAAAGCTTTTTAATTTCAGACACCTTACTCTCAGATTCGCAGAAAAGATAAACTTTTGCCATAGGATCATGCTCCGCCTGAGCCATTATATCCGCTGCAGCATATTCGACAGGAACATCTTTATCTGCAATTATTGCCACTTCACTTGGTCCTGCGAGGGAATCTATGCCAACATGACCAAAAACTTGTCTTTTTGCCTCATTTACATAAGTATTGCCAGGACCTACAATCATATCAACTTTTTCTAATGTTTTCGTACCGTACGCAAGAGCCGCCAAGGCCATTATACCACCAACACAGTACACTTCCTTTATCCCACATAATTTGGCAGCAAACAATACAGCATCGCTCATGTTTTTTGGAGGAGTAACCATAACTATCCTTCTGACACCTGCAACAACAGCAGGAATAACCGTCATAATTACAGTTGACGGATAAGAAAAACGTCCACCAGGAATATAAACACCTAAAGACTCTATAGACGTATAAAACTGTCCGACCTTTAATCCATCTTTAGTATAGTTCCATTTTTTTTTGACTTGTGAATATTCGTACTTATGATATGCTAAAACATTTGAGTAAGAAGATTTAATTGCTTCTTTCAATAATTGAGGAACACGTTCAGCAACATCATCTATTACTTTCTGGGAAACTGCATATCCATCCCTAGACAAATCTATGTCGTCAAACTTTTTAAGATACTTGAAAATAGCTTTATCGCCATTAATTCTAACATCTTCTATTATATCCGAAACATAAGAACTTATTTGTTTTGCATTCATCTGTTTGCATATTATATTAAAATTGAAATCTTTTAACAATATTCAGGAACTGTAGTAACGATAGGTTTTTTCTATAGTACTATCAGTAATTATTGCCACAAACTTGTCAACAATATTGTTACAACCAGCGTAATTTCCATAATCAATGGCAACAGCAGTATCACAAAATACCACACAAAAACTTATTAAAATTCTAAAGTCAGTTTTTTTATTTTTAATCCTATCTCTTTAGTAAAGCAATTTTCTCATTAGTTCAACATTCTGTCGAGTCGAAAAATTTCAATAAATAGCGTCAACCAAAATGTTTAATAGTCTAAACTTTATTAAACATCACATCTATCTTTAATTTATCAATAGCGCAAAATCGATCTAAAAAGTATGTAACTAATTTTGTGTAAACTTCGTTTTTACATTAATAAAAATTGGATACTAGCCTAAATTTTACAGAGTGGCGAAATTGGGCGAAAGGAGCGTTCCCTTACTACTAATATTTTATTTGTAACACTACTTAATACTTAAAATACTTAACTACCATATATTGCATATTTTTTGTAAATCTTGCCATTCATCATTTCTGCAGTGCGTTGAGTCATTATATTGTCATCAAGAACCCACGAAAGTTCACAATGATTATATCCTAATCTGAGAGCATTTCTAAGACTCTTTTCATACATAACAGCTTCAATACCTTTATGTCTATATTCTTTTGTAACTCCCATAATCATTAGCCTTAAGCTATCAATTTTTCTTCTATAATACAAAAATTTAAAAATCCCAAGAGGTAAAAGTTTGCCGTCAAGTTTTTTTAATACTTGATTATAATCTGGAATAGAAATAAGCGTTCCGACAGGAACATCCTCGACAGTAGCTATTAGTATCATTTTAAAATCTATAAACATTTTTAATTTTGAAGCAATAACCATAAATTCTTCATCGCACCACGGAACAAAACCCCAATTTCTCTCCCACGCACGATTATATACTGACATTACGGCTTCCAAATCTTTTTGGTAAGAAGATTTACATATACTTCTGACTTTTAACATTGGAAGTTTCTTTTTTACTACAGCTACAACTTTTCCAAGCCTGCTCATCCTTGAATCTTCCTTAACGTCCATATCATAAGCATAAAGTTCTTTTATCTTTTTAAGACTAGACTGTTCTGCAAGACGTAAATAATACTTTGGCGTATAAGGCATCATGAGACTTGGCGAAATATCAAACCCATATAATAAAAAACCACATTCATTATTTGTCGAAGGATTCATAGGGCCAATCATTTTGTATATATTTTGTTCTTTAAGCCAATTTTCTGCCGCTAAAAAAAGGGATTTTGCTATTTTGACGTCATCCACACATTCAAAAAAACCAAAAAAACCGCACCTATCGTCCTGAAAAGATATATAATTATAATCTATTATCGCTGCAATTCTTCCGACAACATTAATGTCGTTATCACAAGCTAAAAAAAGCTGTCTTTTCGCGTGCATCCAAAAAGGATTTTTATTTTCTGAAAGGATTTCTACAGTATCTGAAATTAAAGGTGGAACCCAAGGACCTACCTTTGAATAAATCTTCCAAGGAAACAGTATAAACTGTTTTAACTGCTTTTGAGTATCAGCTTTAATTATTTTCATTTTTATAATTACTATAATATTTAAGTTATTACACTCAATTGTTTCCCGACTTTTTTGAATTTTTCAAGGATAAAATTTAGATCGGAGTCGGAGTGTGTAGCCATATAACTTGTCCTTATTATTGAATGTCCCTCCGGGACTGCAGGAGTTACAACGGGAGAAGCAAACACACCTTCATCAAAAAGCATTCTCCACATTTTAAACGCTACCGAATCGCTGCCTGCAGTTAAAGGAATAATGGGCGACTGTGAATTATTCGTATCATACCCCATAGCCTTAAAAGCTTCTTTCATTTTATTTGAGATTTCCATAAGCCTTATCCTTCTTTCAGGCTCGGCAATAACCAAATCCAAAGCAGCATCAATCGCTCCTACACATGCAGGTGGAAGACTTGCTGTAAAAATCATAGTTCTTGCATTATGTTTAATGTAGTCTACAACCTCAGACTTACTTGCAATAAAACCTCCTATTGAAGCCAAAGATTTAGAAGCCGTAGCCATTAACACATCAATTTCATATTCCATATTAAAATGTTCGCCTGTACCCTTTCCATTTTTACCTATTACTCCCAAAGAATGAGCTTCGTCAATAAAGACTCTTGCTTTATATTTCTTTGCAAGATTTGAAATCTCAGGCAAATTTGCAATGTCACCCTCCATGCTAAAAATACCGTCAACTACAATTAACATAGCTTTGCCCTGATGTTTTATGAGTTGTCTTTCAAGGTCTGCCTCATCATTATGTCTAAATCTTACAAACTCGCCAGAAGATAAACGACAACCATCTATAATTGAAGCATGATCTAATTTATCCGTAATAAAAACTTCACCTTTGCTAACTAAACTCGAAAGAGCTCCCAAGTTAGAGTGATGTCCAGTAGTAAAGAGAATAGCATCTTCTTTGCCTACAAATTTTGCAAATTTTTTCTCAACTTTTTCATGTAAATCATTAGTACCATTAAGAAACCTTGACCCTGTGCACGATGTTCCATAACGTTTTGTGGCAGAAATAGAAGCTTCAATAACTTTAGGATGATTTGCAAGTCCGAGATAATTATTAGAGCACACTACAATTTTTTTTTTACCGTCAATTATAATTTCTGGTCCTTGTTTAGATTGAATTCTGTGAAAATAAGGGTAGCAGCCGGTCTTTTTAAGATCGTCTACAGCATGAAAACTAAAACATTTATCAAAAATATCAGTACTCATTTAAAATCCCCATTCTATAGCAAATACAGCTTAAAAAAAATCATTTATCAAATACCAATTATACGTTATTTTAGAGGCGATTTCAAGATTGGTAAATTCAATATTTAAGGCATTTTCGGCAGGTTTTGTATCCGCAGCCCAGCACTCCTGAAGCATTTCTGTAATTTTCTGATTATTCAGTACGGTAGGTTTTTTTGTTATACAAGAAATCATTTCGGATACTAATCCAACAAACTTTAAAAAAAAGTCTGGAATTGGCAAAGTAAACGTCTTAACACCTACAGAAGATGATATAATCTTGCTTATGTCTGCCCATGTATATATGGAAGAATTTGCAAGATAATAAATGTTATTATCAGTCTTTTTGTTCCCTATACATAAAGTTACGGCTTTTGCCACATCTTTTACATAAACAAGTTGTAAAAATCTTTTTGTTATTGTAAACGGCCTTAAGTGATGCCGTACCAAATTAAAAAATATAAAAATATCTTTATCCCTCGGACCATAAACAGATGCCGGCCTTAAAATTGTATATGATACTTTTCTTAAAAGCATTTTTTTTATCTCTAACTCTGCAGCAAGCTTGCTTAAACCATAATCAGAAACAGGGTTGCACTTATCTGCGGCTTTCTCAATATCACTTGAATCTGCGGGTCCCATGGCCGCCTGTGAAGAAATAAATATAAACTTTTTTAAGCATGGATTATTTTTTAGAATTGCTTCGCACAGGTTTTTAGTGTTTTCAACATTCGCTTTAAAATATTCCTCTCTAGCCATAGCACGCACAATGCCTGCACAATGAACAATAACATCAATACCTTTAACATTTGCTTCTAAAAATCCCTTGTCATTTAAATCACCGTATATACACTCTAACGCTAGATTTTTTATCCATCTTAAATTCGATGTCTTCCTTACGGCACATATAACTCGGTAATTTGTCTTGAGCAATGTTTCAACAATATGGCTTCCAACAAAACCACTTGCACCTGTAACTAAAACTTTTAACATAAATCTCTCTTTTTTGGCATTTGCTTAAAAGGTTTTTATATTTGAAAAACAAAAATTAAAAAAATTCGCAACAACAACAAAAATATGTTAGGAGAACAATTTGTTATGCTACTTTTCAGATATATCTTTACTTTTATCTGACAACATTTTTATAGCTTCGTAAGCAATTCCAGGCGCACAAACTGTGGCATTACCACCTATGCAGCCACCTTCACAACTCATAATCTCCACTAATTTCCCTTCTGCACATTTTTGTTCTTTAGCCATTTTTTTTAAATGTTTTATTGTTTCTTTATTCAAACCATTAATCAAGTAAGGTTTCCCCGCATTTTTTACATCAAGAAGTTTTGCTATAGCACCAACAACTCCTCCCGTAACACCAAAACTGCGTCCCTGCTTTGAACTTTCAATATCAAACTTTTCTTCATGACAATCCTGAACCTTAATATCCTTTACAACAAACAACACGTCAAGTTCTTCATAGTTCATAACATAATCAATATTTTTATTTTCCAACACTTCACTTTTCTTTGCTACACAAGGACTTATAAAAACAATTATAGCATCGGAGTGCTCTATCTTAGCTTTCTGAGCAATATAATAAACTGGCGTTTTGGTATCAGATACAAATGATCTCATTTCCGGCAAATGTTTTTTTATAAATTGGTTGTATCCTGCACAGCAGGAAGTTGTCATAAAAGGCATACCCAACATCATTTTTTTTTTAAATTCAGATGCCTCGTTTCTTATAGTCGTATCGGCACCTTGTGCGACCTCATATACATCTGAAAAACCAGCCTTTAACATTGCTGATTTTAGCTGATAAATAGTCCCTCGAAACTGTCCTACAATCGACGGCGCAATAAGAGCTATAACTTTTTTGCCTAAAACAATATTTTTCAATACATCAATTATTTGACACCTTTCATGAACAGCACCAAAAGGACAACTCATAATGCATTTACCGCAAGATATGCAGATATTATAATCTATCTGCGCAGTAGCATTCTCATTTTTTTTAATTGCATCAACCGGACATGAATCTTCACAAGGCACAGCTATCTTTACAATAGCATTATATGGACAAGATGCTATACACTGTTTACAATTTTTGCATTTGGTTGTATTAATTACCGCTTTGCTGTTAACTATATTTACCGCTCCAAATTTACAAGCGCTACTACAATAACTTGCCACACATCCTTGACACAAATCTGTTACATAAATTCTATTAGGAACACAGCCTTTACACGCAGCTTCAATAACTGTAAGAGGATTCTCATCGTGTTTTTTACGCTCTAAAGCTTTTTTTACATACTCAGACAATTCAATTGTTTCATCGTCGCCTTCTATAGAAAAACCAAGCCCAGCTATAACCCTGTCTCTTAGAATTGCGCGCTCTTTATAAATGCAACACCTATAATGCACTTCATAACCTTTCGGACGCATATCAAAAGGAATTCTTCGCATATTTTCAGCAAAGTCTTTTGAAAAAAATGCTTTCACAATTTTTTCAAGGATCTTCTTTTTTAAATGCATTTCCTGATTATTGTTTCTCATTTTCTAACTCTTCCCAATACAATATCAAAGCTCTCCACCATAAGCCTGTATTAAAATATTCTTAAGATCTTCAATCAACGGATAGACAGGATTTGCTCCTGTGCACTGATCGTCAAACGCCTGTGTCGCAAGACTATCCAAATTATCATAAAAATCTTTTTCTGCCACACCAACATCTTTTATTGAAAGAGGTATTTGAATATCTTTTTTAAGTTTGATTATAGCTTTAATTAATAATTCAACCTTTTCGTTGTCATCTCTACCTCCAAGATCTAATTCATCGGCAATCTGTCCGTATTTTGCTTTGGCATTTGGGAACTTGTACTGAGGAAATACTGCTTGTTTTCCTGGACGATCTGTCGCATTATATTTAATGACATGATTAATAACCAATGCATTTGCAAGTCCATGAGGAATATTGAATGCCGCTCCAAGTTTGTGAGCCAACGAATGCGACAACCCTAAAAATGCATTTGCAAAAGCCATACCCGCGAGGGCTGATGCATAATGCATTTTCTCCCTTGCAATAGGATCTTCTTTTCCTCCAACATAAGACCGCGGAAGATATCTAAATATCAATTTTATTGCTTCTAATGCCGGCGAATTTGTAAAGTTTGTAGCAAGCACGGACACGTAAGCTTCGACAGCATGAGTTAAAGCATCAATACCTGATACCGCGCACAATCTTTTTGGCATGGAGTCAACAAAATTAGGATCAATAATTGCCATATTTGGAGTTAACGCATAATCGGCAATAGGATATTTAGTATGCGTTTCATCATCAGTGATTACGGCAAACGGAGTTACCTCTGAACCTGTTCCTGAAGTAGTAGGAATTGCAATTAACTGCATTTTTTTGCCTAACTCAGGTATTTCACAGATTCTTTTTCTTATATCCATGAAACACATGGCAATTTCTTTAAAATTTGTATCAGGATATTCGTACATAAGCCACATAATTTTAGCAGCATCGATAGGAGAACCACCACCGAAGGCAATAATTACGTCAGGCTCATAAGTTCTAAGCATTGACAATGCTTCATTGATTGCCATAATTGTCGGATCAGGTTTAACGTCAAAAAATATTTGATAATCTATACTTATTTCTTCCAAAACTTTTGTAATATTATAAATCGCACCTGAATCAAACAGAAATC
>JAISRA010000081.1 GCA_031273885.1 Endomicrobium sp. | reverse complement strand
GGGGAAGACAAAAATGGGAAAAGGGAAATTTGACAGGAGCAAACCGCATGTAAACATAGGGACAATAGGGCACGTAGATCATGGGAAAACAACATTGACAGCAGCGATTACAAAGGTGTTAGGAGATATAGGGTTAGCGGAATATGTGTCGTACGATCAAGTAGCAAAAGCATCGGAATCGCAGGGTAGGAGAGATGATTCTAAGATTGTAACGATAGCTGTGAGTCATGTAGAATATGCGACGGCAAACAGACATTATGCACATATAGACTGTCCCGGGCATGCTGACTATGTGAAAAATATGATTACTGGAGCAGCTCAGATGGACGGAGCGATATTGGTAGTGAGTGCTTTAGATGGGCCAATGCCGCAGACTAGGGAGCATATACTGCTAGCAAGGCAGGTAAACGTACCTTCGGTAGTAGTATTTTTAAATAAATGCGATGCAGTGGAAGATAAAGAATTATTGGATTTGGTTGAAATGGAAGTAAGAGATTTATTGACAAAATATAATTTTCCTGGGGAAAAAACTCCGATAATCAGAGGTAGCGCACTTGAAGCGCTGGAAGGGAAGCAGGAAGGAGCTGAAAGTATAATGAAATTAATGGAAGCGGTAGATGAGACGATACCGTTGCCAGCAAGGGATATAGATAAACCATTTTTGATGAGTGTGGAAGATGTATTTTCAATTACTGGTAGAGGTACGGTAGCAACTGGCAGAGTTGAGAAGGGGAAGGTAAAAGTAGGGGAGAGTGTGGAAATTATAGGGATACAAGAAACAAAGAAGTCAGTGATAACAGGAATAGAGATGTTCAGAAAACTGCTTGATGAGGCGCAGGCAGGTGACAATATAGGAATGTTGCTGAGAGGTATAGAAAAGAATCAAGTAGAAAGGGGGCAAGTGATAGCAGTTCCCGGTTCAATCAAGCCGCATAAGAAGTTTAAAGGGCAAGTATATGTCTTGACGAAAGAAGAAGGTGGTAGACATACGCCGTTTTTTAACGGATACCGGCCACAGTTTTATTTTAGAACGACGGATGTAACAGGAATAGCGCAATTGCCTGAAGGAATAGAGATGGTAATGCCAGGTGATAATATAATGATGGATATAGAGCTAATAATGCCTGTAGCGATGGAAACGCAGTTGCGATTTGCGATTAGAGAGGGTGGGAGAACGGTAGGCTCAGGTGTTGTCACTGAAATCATTGAGTAATGCAGAACGTATGGGATTTATTGATTTTTGAACTAACTAATGACAAAAATAGGGAAGTAGTAGAGATTAAATAAGGATTAAAATTTATGGTAAATGAAAAAGCAGTGCCGACTCAGCGTTTAAGAATTAAGTTGCGGGCATATGATCATAAAATGTTGGACGATTCACTTGCTAAAATAGTGGATACAGCAAGACGTACCGGTGCAGCTATAACCGGTCCTATACTTTTGCCTACTAACATAAAGAAGTACACGGTTAACAGATCCGTTCATACAGATAAAAAGTCGCGTGAGCAATTTGAAATGAGAATTCACAAAAGGTTGGTCGATATTTGTGAGCCTTCGTCAAAGACTGTCGAGGAGCTTATGAAGCTTGATTTGCCTGCAGGTGTGGATATTGAAATTAAAACATAATCTTTACAAAATACTTAAATCGTTTAGAGAAATAGAGAGAAAAAAATATGTTAAAATCAATCATTGGTAAGAAAGTTTGTATGACACAGATTTTTGACGATAAAGGAAATATTATTCCTGTAACCGTAGTAGAGGCAGGACCTTGTGTTGTCACAAATGTGCGTACAGTCAAAAAAGATGGTTATTCTGCTGTTCAGCTTGCTTTTGGAGATTTGAAAGGGAAAAGTCTTAATAAGCCTCAGTCAGGTTTTTTTAAGAAAAATAATCTTCCTCAAAAAAAAGTTGTCAGAGAATTTAGAGTTGCAAATGTTGCTGAATTTTCAATTGGACAGGAAATAAAAGCAGACATATTTAAAGCCGGTGATTATGTTGATGTTTGTGCTTTATCGAAAGGTAAGGGATATGCAGGTGTTATTAAAAGACATAATTTTGGCATGCAGCCTACAACTCACGGTCAGTCTGATAGAACTCGTGCAAGAGGTTCAAGTGGTGGACAGGGGCCTCAGAAAGTTTTAAAAGGCATGAGAATGTCTGGACATTTAGGCAATGAATATGTTACGATACAAAGGTTATGTGTGATTGACGTTGACGTTGAGAGAAATGTTTTGCTTATTAAGGGTGCTGTCCCTGCCGTAAAGACCGGAACATTACTCATAAATAGTACTATTAAAGAGGTACCTGTTATTGTTCAGGAGCTGAAAGCTAATAAAACTAAGAAGAAATAACCATGAGTTTCTTTAAGTATATTTTGCATTTGTGTTATTATAGTGACAACTATGTTGTTTTTGTGTGCTAAAAATTAAATTTAATTGTTTGAAGAGTTATTGGTTGTGATGGTTGCCTAGTGATTGCGTAAGTTAGCTCTGAAGAGAGTTCTGTAATATAATATCCATCGTTGAATGCAGTGTTGCTGATGGTATAGAGAGAGAAAATGGAGACGATAGTTTATAACGTAAAAGGTCAGGAAAAAGGGAAAATGGAACTTCCTGTTTTTTTTAATGTGGAAATTTCTGGTGTGCTTTTGCATGAAATCACGACAGCATATTTAAACAACCAGAGAGCCGGTACGCACAAAACAAAAACAAGAGGTGAAGTGTCTTTTTCAGGTGCGAAGCCTTGGAAACAAAAAGGTACTGGCAGTGCTCGTGCCGGACAAAGAAATTCTCCTTTATGGAGAAAAGGTGGTATTATTTTTGGACCGCAACCCAGAGATTATTACACGAAAATATCTAAGCAAAAGAAAAAACTTTCGTTAAGCATGGCACTTTCCGTACAGTTTCAGAAAGGGAACGTTATTGTTGTTGATGTTATAAAAGTTGACGAAGTTAAAACAAAAAAAGTAGCAGAACTCTTGAAAAATCTTAAAATTGAAAATAGAAAAGTTGTTTTTATAATTTCTAACGATGTGAATTTTAAGATAGCTTCTAGAAATATAAAAAATGTTGTAGTTGAAAATTTTAATAATATCAACGCGTATCAAGTTCTTTGGGCTGATAAGTTGGTTATTACACCTGAAGCTATTGATTCAATAAAGAAAAGGCAATCAACATAAATATGAGAGATTGTTTTTTTATTGCTTAGGAAATAAAATGGATATCAGAAACATTATTAAGAGGTCTATGGTAACGGAAAAAGCAGCATTTTTAAAAGAAACAAATAATAAGTATACTTTTGTGGTAGATAAAGACGCTAATAAATTTCAGATAAAGCAGGCTGTTGAGTCTTTGTTTAACGTAAAAGTGGAAAGCGTTCACACATCAAATTATTCAGGAAAAAGTAAGAGGGTAGGGACACATTCAGGTTATAGGAGTGATTGGAAGAAAGCGGTAATAAAGCTTGGTAAAGGGCAGGAAATTCAAATGGTTGACGAAGCTTGAATTTTTAGGTACTACAGAGTAACACGAGTCTCTTTATTAAGTTAAAAATTAAAAGATAGTTTTGTTGCAGAGTTTAATTATGGGGAATAACCAGCGCTGTCACAGAAGGATTTTTAGTTCAAGAGGTATGGGACGTGTGCTGAGGTTTGCCCGACAACAGGAAAAAGCAAATGCCTATTAAAACATTTAAGCCTTATACACAGTCAAGAAGACAAATGTCTGTTTCAGATTTTTCTGATATAACAAAGACTAATCCTGAGAAGGCTTTGATAAAGATCGTAAAGAAAAAAGGCGGTCGTAACAATACCGGTCAAGTAATGGTTCGCTTTAGAGGCGGTGGGCATAAAAGATTTTATAGAATTATTGATTTCAAAAGGGATAAATTTAATATTCCTGCAAAAGTAATAGCGATCGAGTATGATCCAAATCGTTCAAGTAGAATCGCGCTTTTACAATATCAAGACGGTGAAAAAAGATATATAATTCAGCCTCTGGGTGTAAATGTTGGAGATTCTCTTATGTCCGGTCCGGATGCCGAGATAAAGTCTGGGAATTCTCTTCAGCTTACAAATATTCCTGTAGGTACTTTCATACATAATTTAGAACTAGTGCCGGGGAAAGGTGGCCAGTTGGTTCGCTCAGCTGGTGTTGCCGCCCAACTTCTGGCTAAAGAGGGCGATTACGCTCATGTAAGAATGCCTTCTGGAGAAATAAGGCTTGTCAGAGTAAATTGCTATGCGACTATTGGTCAGGTGGGAAATTTAGATCATGAAAACATTACGGTGGGTTCTGCAGGAAGAAATCGCCACATGGGCAAAAAGTCTCATGTTCGAGGAACTGCAATGAACTCTGTCGATCATCCTCATGGAGGTGGCAGAGGTAGATCTAAAGGTAATAATCAGCCAAGAAGCCCTTGGAACCAGCCAGCTAAAGGGTTTAAGACAAGACCTAGAAAAGTTTGGGATTGGGTAATAGTAAGCCATCGTAATAAAGCTGAAAACTGATCGAAGGAGAAATAATGAGTCGTTCGACAAAAAAAGGTCCGTATATAGATGAGAAACTTTTGAAGAAAATGCAAAAACTAAATGAAGCTGGCGATAAGAAAGTTGTTAAAACGTGGGCTAGGGCGAGTATTATAACCCCGGATTTTGTTGGTCATACAGTGGCAATACATAATGGAAAGAAGTTTCTTCCAATATTTATATCGGAACAGATGGTGGGACATAAAATAGGGGAATTTGCTCCGACAAGGATTTTTAAAGGTCATGGGGGAATGACGAGGCAGGAGACGTCGCTTACATAAATTAAAATTTGACTATTATTGTCTCCGATAGTATGAGGAGCTCAGTCAGCAGTTGCACATAATAGAAGTGTACTAGTGTACTGTTGAACGTGAAAAAGGATATTAAGATGGAAGCAAAGGCAACAGCAAAATTTGTTAGATATACTTCAAGGAAAGTCAATAATGTTCTTACTCTTATAAGAAACAAGAAAATTGAGAGTGCGTTTGAAATCCTTTCTTTTCTTCCTAAATCTGCTGCGTCGCTTGTTAAAAAAGTTTTAAAAAGTGCAACTGCAAATATGGGAAAACTTAAAGATTTTTCAGGTCTTAAAGTGAAAGAAGCGTGGGTTGGAAACGGACCCACTTTAAAGAGGATGAGACCGGGGCAGAGAGGAAGAGGTATGCCGGTAAAGAAAAGAACTACCCATCTTACTATAGTTGTTACGGATGTAGATGTAATTTCAAAAAAAGAGAAAAGAGAAAGTGAAAAATTGCTAATGGGTAGATTAAATAACAACAAAACAAAGTAAAGCAAAATTTTTAGGAAAGGTAAGGAATATGGGTCATAAAGTACATCCAAAAAGTGTAAGGTTAGGATATATCAAGGATTGGGAATCTAGATGGTTTAATTTAAAAGAAATGCCTGATTTTATAGAAGAAGACCGGCGTATAAGAATCTATTTAAAGAATAAACTTAAAATGGCTTCTGTGTCTAAGATTGCTATTGAAAGAAGACCCGGTAAATATTTACGCGTAAATATCCACACATCTCGTCCCGGTATTGTTATTGGCAAAAATGGTCAAGGCATTGAGAATTTGAAGAAAGAAATTGAATCTATGACTGCAAAGAAAACTTTTATAAATATTATGGAGATTAAAAAACCTGAACTTGATGCTCAGCTTGCAGCTGAAAGCATTGCATTTCAACTGGAAAAACAGATTGCTTTTAGAAGAACAATGAAGAAAACAATTGAAAGAGCAATGATGGCGGGTGCACAAGGAGTGAAAGTTATGGTTTCGGGCAGGCTTGGTGGAACAGAAATTGCAAGAACTGAATGGCTTAAAGAAGGAAGAGTCCCTTTACAAACTTTCAGGGCAGACATAGATTATGGTTTTATAGAAGCTTATACGACTATGGGGCAGATTGGAGTTAAAGTTTGGATATTTAAAAAAGAACTTTTTAAAAAGACAAGTAAGGAATTGCTTGAAGAAACAAAACTTGATATGTTGACACTAACGGAGCAAACAGCACGTAATTAGGGAAAATATATAAATTAGACATAAAGACAGGGGACACATAGTATGTTGATGCCAAAAAGAGTTAAACATAGAAAAATGCACAGGGGCAGGATGAAAGGCAAAGCTAAGGGAGGTACTTATTTAGCTTTTGGTAAATACGGTCTGCAGGCCCTTGAACCTGTATGGATAAATAGCAATCAAATTGAAGCAGCTCGTGTGACACTTGCGAGATGTATAAAGAAGGGCGGAAAAGTTTGGATTAGAATATTCCCTGATAAACCGATCACAAAAAAGCCCGCTGAAACTAGAATGGGTAAAGGTAAAGGTGATCCTCAGTTTTGGGTTGCAGTGGTAAAGCCTGGAAGAATAATGTTTGAAATGGAAGGAATTCCTGAGACTGAAGCAAGAAAGGCTCTAACTCTTGCATCAAATAAACTTCCTATACGTACAAAAATTTTGGTCAGAATGGATATTTGAGGATATAAAAGATGAAAAATAAGAATTGGAATGAAATAAAAAACATGACCAATATTGAGCTTAATTCGAAGCTTAGTGAGTTGCAGAGTAAGTTTTTTAAATTAAAGTTCCGTCATTCAACGGTTCCTGTAAAAAATCCTCTTGAAATAAGAGAGATTAGGAGAAATATAGCAAGGATTAAAACGTTTATTGCTCAGAATAAAGAATCCAAATAGGAAGATGCTAATAATAGGAAGGAATAATGTCAGAACATAAAAGACGCAAATATAGTATAGGGATTGTTATAAGCGATAAAAACGACAAAACAAGATTGGTTTCTGTTGGGAGAACGTATCGGCATTCTTTGTATGATCGTGTGCTTTGCAGCAAGAGCAAATTTGCTGTGCACGATGAGAAGAATATTTCTCATATTGGCGATACTGTTAAAATAATAGAGTCAAGGCCATTGTCAAAGACAAAAAGATGGGTATTGGTTGAGGTTGTAAACAAAATATCAGGAATTTAAAAGTAAGCTGTCGAAGGATAACGTAATGATTCAGGAAAGAACTATTTTAAATGTGGCAGATAATTCAGGAGCAAAGAAAATCCGTTGTTTTAGAGTTACAAAAGGGTTAAACCGTCGTTATGCAAGTATTGGTGATGTAATTCATGCATCGGTTCAAAATGCATTGCCGCATGCAAATATTAAAAAAGGTGAAGTTGTTAAAGCTGTAGTAGTTCGTACGGTAAAGGAAATTCGCCGCGCAGATGGAACTTATATTAAATTTGATGACAATGCGGCTGTTATAATAAATGATGAAGGTGAACCGAAGGGAACTCGTATTTTCGGACCGGTTGCAAGAGAGCTTAGAGAAAATAACTATCTTAAAATAATTTCTTTAGCGCCGGAAGTAATATAAAATATTTATTTTGTCGTTTTTTAATAATTATGATTCCATTAGTAGTCAAGAATCCCAAAAACTGAATTTAATGAAAGAGGGAGCACATTACTTAGTGACAGTGACATAGAGATAGAAAGGAAATAAATAAATGCTTAAAATTAAGAAGAAAGACAAAATTGTAGTTTTATCCGGAAAGGACAAGAAAAAACAAGGTGAAGTTCTTGGTGTGTTTCCAAATGAAGGTAAAGTTATAGTTTCAAAGATAAATTCTGTAAAAAGACATACGAAACCTACTCAAAAAAATCCGGGAGGAATTCTGGAGAGAGAAGCACCGCTTGCTATGAGTAAAGTTATGCTTATATGTCCGAAATGCAATAAAGCTTCAAGACCTAAATTTGACAAACTTTCTGACGGTAAAAAAGTTAGAGTATGCCGTAAATGTGGAGAGATAATTGTATAATACTTTGTATTTTGAGTTTTTTTTGAATGCAAAAAACTTAAAGTATTTCGCATAAAGGTATAATAAGGAAAAAATGATGAATCAGCCTCGGTTAAAAGAATTTTATCAAAAGAATGTAGCAAATAAACTTAAGAGTCAGTTTAGTTTTAAAAATGTACACCAGATTCCAAAACTTATGAAAATTGTTGTAAATATTGGTTTGAGCGAAGCGAAAGAAAATATTAAAGTTTTAGATATTGCAATTGAAGAGCTTGCGGCTATTACAGGTCAAAAACCTTTGCTATGTCGTGCAAAACGATCTGTATCAAATTTTAAAATACGTCAGGGAATGCCGATAGGCATTAAAGTGACGTTAAGAAATGCAATGATGTACGAATTTTTAGACAGACTTGTAAATATTGCGATACCACGCATAAGAGATTTTAGAGGAATCAATCCCGATAGTTTCGACGGACATGGGAATTTTAACTTGGGTCTTACAGAACAGTACATGTTTCCTGAAATCAGCATTGAGAAATCAGATAAAACAAGAGGTATGAACATTACTGTTGTAACAACGGCTAAAAAAGATGAACATGCAAAAGCATTGCTGGAAGCTTTCGGCATATTGTTTAAAAAAGGAAACAATAAATAATATAGAAATAGTAAAATAAGGCAAAGGATATTTATGGCAAAAATTTCAGCAGAAGCAAAGATGCGTAAACCTCAAAAATTTGCGACGCGGTGCAGGAATAGATGTCGTTTGTGTGGAAGACCACGTGGTTTTTACAGAGATTTTGGTCTTTGTAGAATATGCTTACGCAAATTAGCACATAATGGGGAAATACCGGGTATTACAAAATCAAGTTGGTAATAATTTAAAAAGAGGTTGTTGAATAATGATTACGGATCCAATTTCAGATATGTTTGTGCGTATTCGCAATGCAAATATGAAGTTACACGAAAAAGTTGATATTTCATTTTCAAAAATGAAGATGGAAATTGCAAGAATTTTAAAAGAAGAAGGATATATCTTAAATTATAAGAATATTGAAGATCACAAGCAGGGGATTCTGAGAGTTCATCTTAAGTATATGTTTGCGAGTAAAGCTGCTCTTCGGGGCATAAAGAGAGTTTCAAAGTCTAGTTTGAGAGTATACAAAGGTTATGAAGATATGCCTAAAACCGTTGGTGGTTTGGGTGTTACCATAGTTTCCACCTCTAGAGGTTTAATGACAGACAGGCAGGCAAGAAAAGTAAAAATTGGCGGAGAAATAATAGGATATGTTTGGTAGAGTATGTTGAAATAAGTGACAATGTGCTTTGTCATTTTGAAATTTGTTTAGCGAAAAATTTATATTTAAGGATTAGACGATGAGTCGTTTAGGTAAAAAGCCGGTCCAGATGCCTGTAAAGGTGGAAGCAGAGTTTAAAAATGGGGTGCTGGAAGTGACAGGTCCCAGCGGAAAACTTTTACAAGCGATTAATAAAAAAATAAATGTAAAAATTGATAAAGACAGTATTCTTGTCGAAGTTCTTGGCAAATCCCGCGAGTATAACATGCTCCATGGTCTTACAAGAGGTCTTATAGTTAATATGGTGGAAGGTGTTACAAAAGGTTTTAAAAAGGAATTAGAAGCAGTTGGGCTTGGCTATAAAGCAAATATAGAGGGTGGAAAGAAATTAGTGCTTGCCGTTGGATTCTCGCATTTGGTAAATCTTCAAATACCTCCCACCGTAAAAGTTTCGGTAGCACTTACTCCGGATAAAAATACTCTGATTACGGTAACAGGAATTGATAAATGCGAAGTTGGAGCTTTTGCTGCTAAAATTAGGGCTGTTAAGCCGCCTGAACCTTATAAAGGTTTTGGCATAAGATATTTAGGTGAAAAAATTATAAGAAAGATTGGAAAAGCTGCGGCAGGCGGCAAAAAATAGTTGTTCTTTGCCGTAGTTCAAAAATATTTTTAACGAGAGTTTTGTTTTATTTTTATTGATTTGTAAGAACAGAAAGAAAAATAGAGGATATCATAATGAAAGATTCAGATAAGAGATTTGATTATCGTATAAAAAGAGTTAGAAACAAAGTTAAAGGAACGGAGGAGAGGCCTCGTTTAAGTGTTCATCGAGGTTGCAAACATATTTACGCGCAGATCATTGACGACAGTAAGGGTATTACTCTTGTATCAGCGTCAACACTATCTCCCGAACTTAAGGGTAAATTGAAAGTTTCCGATACTGTTGCTGCAGCTAAATTTGTAGGTGATTTAATTGCAAAGAAGGCAACTGAAAAAGGTTTAAATAAAATTGTTTTTGATCGCAGAGGGTACGAGTATACAGGTAAAATTAAAGCTCTTGCAGATGCTGCTAGGGGGAATGGTTTAGATTTTTAATAATTACGATTTGTTTTTTTCAGAATGCTTAAACAAGTAGATCTTTTTTTGTTTTTAAAAATTTAATAAATAAATGCGGGTATAGTTTTTAGGAGGACAAGTTGGTTGAAAGAATAGTGAAACAGCAACAAAATGACAGTAACTTGAAGGAAACAGTTGTTGCAGTTAACAGAGTTGCAAAAGTTGTTAAGGGTGGAAAGAGATTTTCTTTTAGTGCTTTAGTAGTAGTAGGTGATAGAGACGGTAAAGTAGGTTGCGGACTTGGTAAAGCAAATGAGGTACAGGCTGCAATTCAAAAAGGCAGCGCACGAGCGTCGAAACATATGGTTTCAGTTCAGCTTAAAGGAAATACTATTCCTCATGAAATAATAGGTATTTCAGGATCGGGAAAGGTTTTACTGAAACCTGCGGCTTATGGAACCGGTGTTATAGCAGGCGGAGCCGTAAGGGCAGTTCTTGAGGCTGTTGGGGTTAAAGATATTCTTACAAAATCAATGCGTTCTTCAAATCCTTTTAACGTGGTTTATGCAACAATTGAAGCTCTTAAGGAACTTCGTTCAAAAGAAGAAATTGCTAAAATTAGAGAAAAAGAGGTTGGAGAGATATGATAATAGGGTTGGATAATTTACGACCTGCAAAGGGTTCAAAACATAGAAAGAAAATTGTAGGACGAGGAGTAGGATCAGGGCATGGACGCACATCTACTCGCGGCTCTAAAGGACAGAAAGCTCGCTCAGGCGACGGCTCAAAGAAGGTAGGTTTTGAAGGCGGACAGATGCCCATTTTTAGAAGAATCCCTAAAAGAGGATTTAATAATCAGTTCCGTAAAGAATATGAAATTGTTAATATCAAAAGTTTAAACAGATTTGAAATAGGAACTGAAGTTACTCCTTTGACACTAAAAGAAAAAGGTCTTATTGCAAAATTAAAACTTGTGAAAATTTTAGGCGTTGGCGAACTTGAAAAACCTTTGACAGTTAAAGTCTCCGCTTTTTCAGCATCTGCGCTTAATAAGATTAAATCTGCAGGTGGTAAAGCCGAAGTCGTTAAGTAAATTAATAAAGTATTAGGAAATGTGATTTTTACTGAGCAGACTAAAGGGGTAGTTAGTGGAGAGATACGATTCTGTAAAGAGAAATAATTGTATCTTTAACAACCTAAAGTATAGTTTCTTTCTGCGTAAAATAAAAATAAACTGTCTAAATTTTTTACTTAAGCCTTAGAATTCAATAAATTATAAATTAAAAGTAGTAAGTGTTTTAAATAACGAGAAAAATATGCTAAAAAGTTTTGTTGATGTGTTTAGAGTACCTGAACTTCGAAAGAGAGCGTTGTTTACATTACTTGTAGTTATTGTTTATAGAATAGGGGCGGCTGTTCCTATTCCGGGTATAAATAGCGATGCAGTAAAATCTTTATTTGCAGCACATGGCAATGGGTTATTAGGTTTTTTAGATATGTTTTCAGGTGGAGCTCTCAACAGGATGTCAGTTTTTTCTATGGGTATTATGCCGTATATTAACGCATCAATCATCATGAGCTTAGTACAGGGTGCGCGTATCCTTCCGTATTTAGACAGGCTTACAAAGGAGGGGGAACACGGAAGAAAGAAACTTACTCAAATAACAAGATATGGGACTCTTATACTTGGTACGATACAGTCCTTTGGGTTGACTGTAATGATAAGTAAAATTCCTACTCCTTCGGGAATGCCTATAGTCGTTGATCCGTCGTGGTCATGGATTATGTTAACTATTGTAACTTTGGTTACAGGTACAGTTTTAATTATGTGGCTTGGCGAGCAAGTTACAGAAAGAGGAATAGGGAGCGGTATTTCTCTTATAATTTTTGCAGGTATTGTAGAGAGACTTCCGCATGCAGGTTTTACTGTTGCAAAGCTTGTTCGTATGGAAGAACTTTCGATGTTGTATGCTTTAGCTCTTGTAGCTGTTATTATCACAGTATTGATTGCTGTTGTATGGATTGAAACGGCTCAAAGAAGAATTCCTATTCATTATGCAAAAAGAATAGTTGGTAGAAAAATGTATGGTGGGCAGACGTCATTTCTTCCTATAAAAGTAGACCAGTCTGGCGTTATAGCCGTAATATTTTCAGTGTCTATTTTGTCTGCGCCTTTAACTATAGCTCAATTTGCTCCCAAGTGGACAATTTTAGGTTTCCCAATAGCTAAAAAAATTACAGAGTTATTTAATAATGGCTCTATAATATATAGTTTAGTTTATGCAACTTTAGTTGTTTTCTTTTGCTATTTTTATAATTCGATATCTTTTAATCCTAAAGATTTAGCGGATAATATGAAAAAATCAGGTGGATTTATTCCAGGTATAAGGCCTGGTGACACGACTTCCATATATATACAAAATGTTTTAGAAAGAGTTACTTTCGGTGGTGCACTATTTGTCGCATGTATTGCTGTTTTGCCGGATTATTTAAGA
>JAISRA010000132.1 GCA_031273885.1 Endomicrobium sp. | reverse complement strand
TACCAACCGTAAGTCCAAGTTTTTCGTAAACTACACCCATCCAATCTCTATCCCTTTTCGCAAGATAATCGTTAACAGTTACTATATGTACTCCCATTTGAGGTAAAGCATTAAGATATGCGGCAAGCGTGGCAACCAAAGTTTTGCCCTCTCCGGTTTTCATTTCGGCAATTTTACCTTTATGAAGTATATATCCACCTATTATCTGCACGTCAAAATGCCTTAATCCTGTAGTTCTCACAGAAGCTTCTCTAACACAAGCAAAAGCTTCTGGCAGAAGATCATCTAATGTCTCACCTTTTGCAAAACGTTCTCTAAACTCAACAGTTTTGTTTTTTAATTCTTCATCTGTAAGTTGTTTTATGGAAGACTCTAAAGAATTAACTTTTACAACTATCGGCTTTACAGCTTTTATGTCTCTTTCGTTTTGAGAACCAAAAATTGCACTTAAAATACTTTTCAACATCTTTTTAACCTGCCTATATTTATAATTCTTTTACTTTTGATTGTATAATTTATTTGGTTGAATTTACAATTTTAAATTTTAAAAAACTTTTTTTCTTAAAAGATCGTGTTATATTTATTGTTCTTATGTTCGAAAAAAAATCAAAAAAACTGCTTTTTATATTATATTTCTTTGTTCTGGTGCGTAATAAATACTGCTAAGTAAGTTCTCTTTGTTATCAATAGTTCACACATTACATCCAACATTTTAATAAAGGAAGTTACCGATGAGCTGTGTTTGTTATGTAAAGAAATAATTTATAATCAAGATTTCAAAATGTTATGAAGCTCATCTTTATTTTTTTTGATTTGATAAAACGTTTGGTCATATGCTAGACTACCTATTTTTATAAGTCTTTCTGATATTTATATTATTTCTGATTCTTGTTTTAATATGCTGAGAAATATTAAACTTCAAGGTCAAATGTTAAAAATAATTTTTTGCCGCAATATTTTTATCTAAACGAGTTTTTCTTTTATTACTGCTTTCACTATCGTTGGTTTTAATCTTTTCAATAACATAATATAAGAATATAAGAAACCAAAGAAATTAACAAAACTTGAATACTATTTAACAACTACTTGAAATGAAGAGTTATATAAAATTCAAAAAAAATTTTGCAAAAAGTTTCATAATTTTATAAATTAACTTTAGATTATGGGAATGGGTGAAAATATAAAGCTTACAAACATTATCTCAAACATATCAGATAATTACTCAAGAAAAATTTGATGACAATGAGGTTTGTTGCTGATTTAATTCCTGTGCTATACATATAAAGTCCGCAAAAAATCTTATGCTTAAAGATAAATAATTCAGTATCGTAAGTTTTTATCATCTGATTAACTTAATTATAGATTTTTCAGATAAAAAATAAGCAATAATCAATTCGTTTTCTACAATGATTCTTTAAACGAGATATTCTGTTCCCGTTTGATTTTGCAAGTACTGACATTGTGACTGAAAAATACATGGAGATTGTATAACAGATATGAACGATATAAAAAAATTTAATTATACTGATATTTTAGGCTGGTCTGTATCAAGATACAATAGATTTTTAAACTGTAAACGGCAATATTTCTATGAGTATTATGCAAAATTTGATAAAGATATGCCCATTGAAAAGATACAATTTCTAAAAAGTTTAACATTTAAAGCTTTAGAAACAGGAAATATTACTCATGATATTATAAAAGATATGCTCAAAAGGTACCAAGTAAGCACAAAACCTATAAATAAAGATAAGTTTTTTAAATACTCTTTAAATATGACAGAAAAACGCTGTAGTTCAAAAACTTTCTTTGAACATTACTATAATGGCGATATTATTTTGACATCTGAAATTTATGCAAAAGTAAAAAATATATTAGAAAATTTTTTAAACAGTCCAAGATTTGCATGGTTTGAAAAAAATGCTACAACTACGAGTTCTGAATGGATTATAGAGCCTGATGGTTTTGGAGAAACCAGAATAAACAATTTGAAAGCTTTTTGCAAGGTAGATTTTTTATTTCCAATTGCTGATAAAATATATATTATAGATTGGAAGACAGGAAAGGTTGACGAAAAAAAACATTCAAGACAGTTAATAGGGTATTCTACGTGGGCAAATTATCATTTTGGGAAAAGTGCCATCGATATTGTGCCTGTAATAGTTTATCTTTACCCTCAATATAACGAACTGAGTGTTAAAATCAATGATTACTCAATTACAGAATTCAAAAATAGTTTAGCAGATGAAACAAAAGATATGTACGAATATCTTGCAGATATAGAAAAAAATGTTCCTAAAGATAAGCAAGAATTTAAGATGACAGGGAATACATTCCTTTGTAAATATTGCAACTATAAAGAAATCTGTTTCGAAAATAAACTTTGACAATACGTTTTTTTGAGGGAAAAAAATCACTATGACACACTTTACATATGAGGAACTTTATGAACATAGTGACATCAATTTTAATCTTCTTTATAGGCATTGTCGCAGGTGGTTGTACTTTCATTTATAAATATATATCTATATTAAAAGATAATGCTGCGAAAGATCAAAAAATAAAAGATTTAACAGATACTATTAAAAACCATGAACAGCTTGATAACAATCTAAAAACAGAATTTGAAAATATTGCCTCTAGAGTGTTGGAAAAGAAAAACGCAAATATTGTAAATTTCAATAAAGTGTCTTTGGAAAGTGTTGTAACCCCATTTAAAGCAAAAATAGATGAATTCAAAAATAAAGTCGAAAACCTGCAAATTTATGAAGCTGAAAAAATGTCAGGATTAGAAAAAGAGCTAGAAAAATTAATAAATCTTAATAAACAGGTAAGCGAAGACGCAAACAATCTTGCAGGAGCTCTAAAAGGAGAAAATAAACTTCAAGGAATTTGGGGTGAATTCACTCTTGAAGGAATTTTTAAATACGTAGGCATGATTGAAGGTGTAAATTATATATCGCAAAAACAGTTTAAAGATACTGATGGAAAAAAAATACCAGATTATATAGTGAACCTGCCTGCCGGAAAACATATTGTAGTAGATGCAAAGACTTCTCTTGAGGCATATGAAAAATATTACAGTTCGCAAAATGAATATAGTAAAAAAACTTATCTAAAAGAACATTCAACAAGTGTAAAAAAACATATTGACGAACTTACTGAAAAAGATTATGCAAGTTTTACAGATCTTAACCAACCGGAATATGTTTTGATGTTTATACCCATAGAAGGCGCTATTTCTCTTGCTCTTGCAGATAAGCCCAATCTTGTTGCATATGCGTTTAAAAAAAATATTGTAATAGTTACACCATCTACACTTTTGGCTACATTGAAAACTATTGAATATGTCTGGCGCCAAGAATATCAAAAGAAAAATGTACTTGAAATAGCCAAACAAGGCGGCAGCCTTTACGATAAATTTGCAAAATTTGTAGAAATATTACTTGATACAGACAAAAAAATATCGGAGGCAAAAAATAAAATACAAGAAACTATAAAAAGACTTTCTTCTTCTGATAAAAAAGGCGACAGTTTGATAGAAAGAGTAGAAAAATTAAAAGAACTGGGGTCGCCAACAAAAAAAGAAATTCCGAAAGAAATACTAAAAACAGCAGATTTTGAAAACGGAAAGTGAGAAATAAAATGCTCGATGGACATACAAAAAAAACAATATTGTATAAAAAAGAACTGAAGAATAGGGCTTTGGAATTTCAAAAAGAACTAAAAAGTCAAGGTACAGATATTGCTTTTGACAATATGTCTTTTAGAGATTATCTTGTAATACTCAATGTCAACGTAAAAGGAATTTCAATAGGCAAATTATTCCTTTATTATAAACCTACAAAAAAAACTTATTCATTAAAAAGACAAATATCAAATCCTAAAACAGATGCTGTTATAGAATTGATATGGAATAAATTAAACAGTTCAGACACTTATTCTGCAGAAAGTGGCATTTATGAAGCTTTTGTTGACGGTTCCTATATTGCAGGTGTCACGGGTTATGGAGCTGTTATTTATTTAGGCAACGAAATAAAAGCTGAAATATCAGGGGTTATTTTGGATACTCAATTTAGACAATTTGGAGGCGAATTACAAGCCGTTATCGAAATGTTGAAATGGTGTCATGATAATAATGTCAAAAAAATAAGAATTAATTATGATTATGAAGGCATAGAAAAATTTGCGACAGGCAAATGGAAAGCAAGAAATACTCTTTCATCAGAATATGCAAATTTTTTTAGGAAAGTACAAATTATAATTGAATGGAGACACATAAAAAGTCACACCGGAAATGTCAAAAATAATAGAGCTGATTTTTTAGCCAGAAAAGCTTGTCATTATAACAACAAACAAACCATAACCACTTAGGTTACATTTGCACCAAATTTTGACTAACACTTTTTATGATTATCTGTAATATACACATTTTTACATACTACTTAACTCCTTAACCAAAAACATAACACCTCATGGTATATAGTTATATACCATGAAAAAATAATAAAAAAGTATTAACGTTTTGAAAATTGAAAACGCTTTCTTGCTTTCGGTCTTCCAGATTTTTTTCTCTCTACCATCCTAGAATCTCTTGTTAAAAATCCAGCTTTTTTTAATGCGGATTTTGATGACTCGTTAAGTTTTAAAATTACCCTTGCCAAACTATGACTTATAGCCCCTGCTTGACCGCTCACACCACCACCATTGGCATTAATATAAAAATCATAGCTCCTTACACCTTCCCAAATACTCATAGGATTTAAAGCCGCTTTTCTAAGCCTTTCCAGCCCACCAAAATATTCACTTACAGTCCTATCATTAACCATAACCTTACCGCTACCGGCTAAAACTTTTACTCTAGAAACAGCGGTCTTTCTACGACCTGTAGCTAAATATAAAACATTATTCATTCTTTCTCCTCCTTCACTTTACCTATACCGTCAATTGTGCGCTGTGTGTATGTTCATTATATTTAAACACTTTTAATCTACTAATTTGCTTGTCAGCAAGTTTATTTTTAGGAAGCATTCCCTTAACTGCGGCAAACAAAGCTTTTTCTGGACTTTTAGCCATCAAAACAGAATAAGGCGTTAATTTTACTCCACCCGGATAACCGGAATATGTAAAATATGTTTTTTGCTCAAGTTTTTTCCCAGTAAGAACAATTTTACTTACATTTATAACAACTACGAAATCGCCACAATCTATATGATTAGTATAGAAAATTTTATTTTTACCTCTTAAAAGTTCCACTATTTCAACTGATAGTCTACCTAAAATTTTTCCATCCGCATCTATCAGATGCCATTTCCTTTCAATTATATCTTGTTTTGGCAAATAAGTCTTTTTATTCATCTTTTAAAACCTTATCCTAGAAAATTATACACCAACTGCGAGAACAATTATAAATATAAAATTGACTGAATTTTATAATATTTATATTTATCATAAAATCTTGGCTATTATACATATTTAATCATAGAAAAGCAAATGATATAATGATATATTAATTAAAACCACTTTCCACATTTCTTTAATTTGTTTGTCAATTTTTATTATTCTTTCACAACTCATATATCTTGCTTGTATCTGCCTCTCTCTAAGTTGATTTTATGATAAAGCGGGCGATGGGAATCGAACCCACATCTCAAGCTTGGGAAGCTTAAATCTTACCACTAGACTACGCCCGCCCGCAAAACAACAAAAACAAGTAAACTCTTAAATCACTATTTACCTTCTCCCTTAAGCATGACATGTGAAGAAATGACAAACACATTCCACATAGACTCAACCTCTTAAAATGTTATACTTTTTTTTAATTCGCGTTAATTTCTGAAAAAGTAACTTCAATGCTTCATTTGTATCTGATACCTTGCCTTCTTGCTGCGCTTCAACAGCAATTTTTAACAACTCTCCAATCCATTCTCCTGGTTTCAAATTAAATTTATTCATTATTATATTACCATCAATAATCTTTGGCAGTGGCTTTGTATGTTTTAATTTGTAATAATAGTTTAAAAGCCATCTGGCAGATTTTTCTTGAAGATTTAATTCTTTATGAGAAAAAACCTTTAATTTTTTATAAGAATGCCAATCTGACATTGAAAGAATAAGTAAATCCGGAGTTTTATCACCAATATCTCTTAAAAATTTCAATGCAGCTTTTGTAGTGACAATATTGTTTCTTGTCAAAGTTGACGGACGCATGTGATGTTTCACTAAAAACATTGAAAATTCAATATCTTTTTCACTAAATTTAAGAGATAACATAATTTCTCTAATCTTTTCAGCACCACGTTGTTCATGTTTTAAAAAACGCGGTTTGCCATTTTTTATAGTTGTGGTTTCAGGCTTTGCGTTATCATGAAATAGCGCTACAAATTTTAGCAGTCCCACTTTAACTTTTGTAATATTTTCAGAAAAAGAATCTACGAATTCAAAATGTTGCTCCAGGTCAAGATAATTTTCAGGAAAATATTTTTGTAAATTATTTAAAATATTTTCCACTGCGACCATAGTTTCAAAAGAATGTTGAAATAAACCGCCTGTATGATAATAATATTTTTTATATGCCTTTTTCATCTTCTTTATTTCATGGAAGATTTCTGCAAGCAGTCCACACTTATCCATTTTATCAATTAAAGGCACAGATTCTCTTATTGACAACACCCTAAAAAATTCGTTTTTTATTCTTTCGGAAGCAACTTTATTTATAAGTTTTGCATTTTGTTTGATCTGACATAATATTTTTTTAGAAAGCTTAAAATCATATTCTGCCACAAATCTAAAAGCTCTTAGCATTCTTAAAGGATCATATTTAAGTGCTTTAGTAGAAACAGTATTTAATGTTTTCGATTTTAAATCTTTTAAAGCATATTTATTTGGCAAAATAATATGTTCTTCAAAATTTTCAAAATCTTTTAGATTAAAAGCTATTGCATTAACAGTAAAATCTCTGTTTTGTAAATCTTCTTCTATTGTCTTACCGTTAAACAAAGATATATCTATACTTGCAACAACATTGTCCCTAAGTATTATTCTATAGATTTTATTTTTATCATCCAAAATAACAAGCTTTGCTTTAAATGCTTCTGCAATTTTTTCAGAGTATTTCAAAGCATTTTTATTAACAGTCAGATCGATATCTTTATGTTTACGTTTTAAGAACAAATCTCTAACAAACCCACCTATTGCGTAAACATCATAACCCTGCGATAAATCATTAATTTTTCTAATAAGTTTATTCAATTAAAAAACCTATTGCACATTATTTTTCATCAGGCGTAATAAGCACCGTAAGAGAATGATCTGAGAATATTTTATTTGCAACGTTACTTATATCATATCTTGTAACTCTTTCTACATCTCGCAGATATTGATTATCATATTCATATCCCTGACCGATAACTTCACGCAAACCATAATAATAAGACTGTTTGCTTACTGTCTGCCTATCCATAATATAGATACCTTTTATATATGTTTTAGTGTCCATTAGTTCTTGTTCAGATACGTTTATTGTACACAAACTTTTTAAAATACTATCCATTTTTTTAAATGTTAAATCAATATTTTTTTTGTCAAGACCTACGTAAATTGCAAAATAGCTTTGTTCTCTCCGTGACGGATAAATAGTGCCCACTTCATAGGCAATTCCTAGTTTTTCCCTTAACTCTACAAATAATTTACTTGTCATTCTACCGCCTAAAATAGCATTTACAACTTTGATCGAAACAAAATCCTTATGATCAAGAGCTGGCGCTGGAAAACCCATATATATGTATGCTTGGTTAAATTTCCCTTTAATTTCTTTTTTTATCGATTTTGCCATTTCTATATTAAAAACAGGTTCCTTGAAATTAACACCTATAGGAATATTTGCAAAGTATTTCTCCAAAGATTCTTTTAAAATTCTGCTGTCTACATTTCCAGCAACTGAAACTAAAATATTTGAAGCATTATAAGAATATTGATACCATTCCAATAAATTTTTGCGATCAATTTTTAAAACAGTCTTTTCTGCGCCTAAAACAGAAGTGGAGTAAGATGTATTACGATAAAACAATTTAGAAAACTCATCTGAAGCAATTATGCCTATACTATCCCTGCGATATTTAAGTGCTGCTATAACATTTTGTTTTTCAAACAATAATTCTTTTTCATCAAATGCCGGATTTAAAATTAAATCTGAAAGAATTTCAACAGCTTTACTAAAATATTCAGAAAGACAAGAAATACTAAATCCTGTAATATCATAACTGGCATCAGAAGACAATTCTGCACCGATATTCCCTACATCTCGCATTAAAATTTCATTTGAACGATTTTTAGTCGAATACGTCATAAGTTTTGAAGTAATATATGATATTCCCCTATTCTCCATAGTTTCATTTATAACCGCAACGGGAGAAAATATTCTTATTGAAACAACACCGATATTAAATGTTTTTTTAAATATAACCTTAATATTATTTTTTAGCTTGAAACTTTCCATTTTGCCTCCAGTCACATCAGTCAATAGACACCTCTATATCACATAATTCAGATTCACGGATATAAAAACATGCGCAACAGTTCTATTTTATTTTAGGTAATAGTGCCACATTAAAGATCGTCTTTTGTGAATAATACTTTTTAAAAAATTTTACAATATCACTGCATGTGAAACTTTCTAATTTTTTTATATATTCCGTAATAAATTCTGCATTGCCCATTAGATGCCAATACCCAAAAGTATTCGCAATACCTAATGGGGTTTCAAGCGAAAATTTCCAGTCTGTTTTTATTGAAAGTTTTGATCTTCTAAGTTCTTCTTCAGTAATACCGTTGCTAACAATATTCTTAATCTGTTTTTTTATCTCGGTTTTTATCTCACAAATATTTTTAGGGTCGAAAACAGACATGATGTAAACATTACCCGCACCTTTTTCAGTTGAAAATGCAACATCTATTGCATATACAAGATGTTGTTTCAAATAAAGAGATTTATATAACCTTGAAGTTTTTCCGCTTCCTAAAATTTCCACAGCAAATCTACAATATAAATATCTTCTTCATTTATGCCAGGACCTAAAAACCCTGTAAGCATATAGCCTACTTCTACTTTACCGTATTCAACAACATCTATTCCATCACGCATATTTTCTGTAAGCAACGGATCTGCAGGTGCCGGCTGTTTTTCAAATTTGCCAAAAGTTTCATGTATAAGCTTTTTTACTTTTGGTTCATTGAAATTTCCTGATACAACAACAACCATTTTTTCAGGCACATAATGAGCCTTGTAATAATTGTATATTTCTTCACGTGAAATATTTGCAATAACCTGCGAATTTCCTATAATAATATTTCTTAATGCACTTTCATTATAGATGGTTTCATAAAACTTTTCATAAAGCAATGATTCGGGATTATCAGAATGCTTTCGAATTTCTTCAATAACAACCTTTTTTTCAATATCAATTTCATCTTGAGGGAAAAGAGGATTTCGCATGACATCAGCAAGCATTTTTATACTTTCTTCAACACCGTTTTTTTGTGCACTGACATAATACATTGTAAATTCTTTTGAAGTGGCAGCATTCATGTCCCCACCCATCTTCTCAACATTTCTAACCATTAAATCGCCAGAATAATTTTTGCTGCCTTTAAACATAAGATGCTCTAAAAAGTGCGACAAGCCTGATTGTGACGATTTTTCATCAACTGAGCCAACTCTGACAAAAACAATTACTGCCGCTACTAAACTATTTTTATCATTTATTAAAATAGATGTAAGACCATTATTGTGTTTCACTTCTTTTACTCCCTATAAATTATACAAACAAACATATAAATATTATCAACTGTCCAAATTTTGTATCCAGCCATTTTCAAAATTTAATAATTCAAGATAATTTACAGCTTCTTTGTATTCTTCTTCTGTTAAAGAGCGCGACAATTCCTTAAAACTACTCGATTTATGCGCCGCGTGATACTGCATCATTAGACTCACAAAAGTACTTTCAGACAATTCTTTTGCTATACAGTCCATAACTTTTTTAGTGTTTTCTATATTCCCAGGTAAAACTAAATGTCTTACAATAACGCCTTTTTTCGCCACGCCGTCATTGTCAACTACTAAATCACCAACTTGTTTTTTCATTTCCTTTAAAGCAGTTTGATTTACTTCAACATAATTTTCAACTCCTGAATACTTAAAAGCTGTTTCGTTATTAGAATATTTGCTATCGGGAAGATATATGTCTATAACTCCTTCGAGAAGTTGCAAAGTTTCAACACTTTCATATCCACTACAATTATACAGCACAGGAATTGTCAACCCTTTTCGTCTAGCAATGTACACTGACTTTGCAACCTGTGCACTGTAATGCGTAGGTGTAACAAAATTTATATTATGCATGTCTATACTCTGAAGTTTAAGCATCATTTCAGCCATATTGTCAAGACTTACTTCTTTTCCATTACCAAATTGACTTATAGGATAATTTTGGCAAAAAACACAGTTTAAAGTGCAGTTTGAAAAAAAGATTGTACCTGATCCATTTTTTGCGCTTATCGGTGGTTCTTCCCCCATGTGAATATTACTGCTTGCAATAAATATCTTATCAGCAGTTCCACAGAAACCTTTTTGACCTCTATTTCTGTTTACGCCACATTTTTTAGGACATATAACACATTTGTCCATAATCGAATAAAGTTTTTCTATATTCTTTTCAAAATTAATCATTTCTCTCTATATCTAAAATAAACTTATTGACATAAAAAATACATTTTTTTGCCACATCAGCTTTCATTGAATTGTGTGTAATAAAAATATTCAAAAATGCGCCCATCCGGACTTGAACCGGAATTACTGGCTCCGGAAGCCAGCACTCTATCCAATTAAGTTATGGACGCACTATATTTCCACCTACTACATAAACCTGTCCTCAGAATCTAACTCTGAATACATATCGCATCACAAACAATTTTTACGACCTCTTTAGAATTACGATTTTTTTTCAGTTTGTTTCTATAATAATATATTGCTGAGCATTTTTTATAACTTCATTCATCTTAGACAAATCTTTTGATCCACCTTGTGCGAAATCAGGTTTTCCTCCACCTGAACCGTTTATTGCTGTTGCAAAAACTTTTGCAATTTTACTTGCATTTATTCCTTTTTGAACATAGTCTGCTGTGGCAGAAACTACAAAAAAAGCTTTATCTTTATCTTTTGAAGCTATTAACAACACAACGGACTTTAATCTTTCTTTTAATTGATCTGACAAATCTCTCAATAACTTAACATCCTCATTGTCAACCGATATAGATAAAAAATTTATTCCGTTAATTTTTTCAACATTCTTTATATAGGAGTCTATTTTATTTGACATCAATTTATTCTTTAATCTACTAAGTTCATTTTCAAGTTTTTTATAACCGGCAACATATCTTTGAACCTTATTTGCAAGTTCTTCTTTAGATACATTTAATATCTCGGCTGTCTTGATGATAGAAGATTCTTCTTCTAAAATATAGTCTTCTGCAGCCACACCAACAACTGCTTCTATACGCCTAACGCCTGAAGCAACTGATGATTCTGATACGATTTTTAAAATACCTATATCACCTGTTCTATCAACATGCGTACCGCCACAAAGTTCAATTGAATAATCACTGTTTTTATCTTCATTTTTTATAGATACCACTCTTACAATATCACTATATTTTTCGCCAAATAACGCTACTGCACCTTTATTACGTGCTTTAGTTATGTTTGTAATTTCAATACATACTTCTGAATTTGCTCTTACAATGTAATTAACTCTTTTTTCTATTCTAATTAAATTTTCTTTTTTTATTGCTGAAAAATGCGTAAAATCGAAACGAAGATAATCACTTGTTACCAAAGACCCCGCCTGCGCTATATGTTCGCCAAAAGTCTCACGAAGCACCGTGTGAAGAAGATGTGTAGCTGTATGATGCCTCGCAATTTGTTTTCTACGTTCAATATCTACTATTGTTAACGCAGTATCGCCAAC
>JAISRA010000097.1 GCA_031273885.1 Endomicrobium sp. | reverse complement strand
CGACGGCAAAAGCCTTTATCGCATCCGGTTTGTATAAAACGATTTTGTTGGTTGGTGCCGAGGAACTTTCAAAAATTACTGACTGGACAGACAGAAATACATGTGTTTTATTTGGAGATGGAGCTGGAGCAATGGTTCTGTCTGCTTCTAAAGAAAATGATGATGTCTTGTCAACGTATATTGGAGCTGACGGATCATATTCGAATTTACTTTATATGCCCGGAGGCGGAACGGTAAATCCTGCTACTTTAGAGACAGTAAGTGAAAAACTGCATACAGTAAAAATGCAAGGGAAAGATGTTTTTAAAGCTGCTGTCCCAAAAATGACGCTTTCCGCACAAAAGGCTCTTGAGCTTTCAGGTAAAAAACTTGAAGATATAAAACTTTTTATTCCTCATCAGGCAAATATGCGGATAATTGAAGCAGTTGCAAAAAAACTCGGTATTTCAATGAATAGAGTTTTTGTAAATATTCATAAAACAGGCAATATTTCATCTGCGACAACCATTACGGCACTAGATGAAGCCATAAAAACAGGCAAGCTCCAGAGAGGCGATCTTGCAGAATTGCTTGCTTTTGGTGGTGGATTTACGTGGGGTGCCACAGTAATAAGAATTTAAAAACCGATGGCAATATGTATAGTTCGGTTTTTTAGAGAGAAGGGAGGGGGGCTGTATTAATGTCAAAAATAGCATTGATATTTCCCGGCCAGGGAGCTCAGACGGTGGGTATGGGAAAAGATCTTTATGATAAATATTCGAGAGCAAGAGAAATAATAGATTTAGCCGATAGCGAGCTCAAAAAAATTATTTTTAACGGACCAGAAGAAACTTTAAGACTTACTCACTATACGCAACCTGCGATATTTACTGTAAGCGTAGCGGCTTTTGAAACTTTTAAAGAGTCTTTTAAAGGAGGTTCAAGTGTTGAATTTATTGCGGCAGGTCACTCTTTGGGAGAGTATTCTGCCTTATGTGCTGCTGGTTTTTTTGAATTTGCAGATGGATTAGCTATGGTTAAAGCTAGAGGAGAATTTATTCAAAAAGCGGCTGAAAAAAATCCAGGTTTGATGGTAGCTATTCTTGGCATGGAGAAATCTGCTGTTGAAGATGTGTGTAAAAAGGCTTCCCGTTTTGGTGTATGCGAAGCGGTTAATTTTAATTCGTCAGAACAGATTGTTATAGCGGGAACTATATCGGCAATAAATAAAGCTGTTAGATTTGCAATAGATGCTGGAGCGACAAAGACAGTTTTTTTGAATGTTTCCGGACCATTTCATTCTTCATTAATGACATCAGCTTCAGAAAAAATGGCAGAAGAGCTTGCAAAATATAATTTTAATGCACCATCTTTTGGTGTTTATACAAATTGTGACGCGGCGTTTACATTTGACGTGTCTGTTATCAAGGAAAAACTTGTTAAACAAATTATGAGTCCTGTGAATTGGGACGAAAGCATGAAAAATATTATTGCCGCGGGTTTTGATAAATTTGTAGAAATTGGTCCCGGAAGAGTTTTATCGAGACTTTTAAAAAGAATGAATAGATATAAGAAAGTGTTGAATGTAGACGATTCAAAAAGTTTACAAAGAACGTTAGAGGATTTGAATATATGAGACTTCAAGATAAAACGGCAGTTATAACCGGTTCTGCTCAGGGAATAGGTAAAACCATATCTGAGCTTTTTGCTTCGGAAGGTGCTCGAATTGTAATTTCTGACATTAATATGGAGGCTGCTCGAAAAACAGCTGGTGAAATAAAAGCAAAATATGAAGTTGAAACTATAGCTGTTAAAAGTGATATTTCAAAATTTACAGATTGTGAAGCTTTGGTTAAAGCCTCTCTTGACAAATTTTCCAAAATAGATATACTGATTAATAATGCCGGAATAACGAAGGATAATTTGGTTTTAAGAATGAGTGAAGTTGAATGGGATGCCGTCATAGCAGTTAATTTGAAAGGTGTATTTAATTGTATAAAAGCTGTAAGCAAATCAATGATTAAGCAGAGGTACGGCAGGATTATAAATATAGCTTCTGTTGTAGGACAAATGGGAAATGCAGGTCAGGTAAATTATTCCGCGGCAAAGGGCGGTGTGATAGCAATAACAAAAACTTGTGCAAGAGAATTTGCTTCAAGAAATATATTGGTAAATGCGATAGCTCCGGGATTTATTAGCACTTCTATGACGAGTAAATTGACAGAAAATCAAAAGCAGGTCATATCTTCTAAAATACCGCTTGCAAGGCTTGGAAATGCTTCTGATATAGCTAAAGCCTCATTGTTTTTTGCGACTGATGATTCATCTTATATAACAGGGCAAGTGTTAGCTGTTAATGGTGGAATGTATATGTGAAGTGGATTTGAAATTAAAAGATTAATAAACTACAAGAATAAGTAAAGATTTGTAGTAGTTGCGTAAAAATCTAAAAGTTGATCAAAATATATAGGGAGGCGTACGAAATGGTGGATATTGAAGCTAGGGTAAAAGAGATTATTGTTGAACAATTAGGGGTAGATCCGGCTGAAGTAGTAACTAATGCGTCGTTTGTTAATGATTTAGGTGCAGATTCTTTGGATACAGTAGAACTTGTTATGGCTTTTGAGGAAGAATTCGGTATTGAAATTCTTGATGAAGATGCAGAAAAAATCCAGACAGTAGGAAATGCAGTAGACTATATTAAAGCGCATGTGGTAAAATAGGGCATCAAAATGAATAAGAGAATAGTTATAACCGGTATGGGTGTTGTTACACCTATAGGCATAGGAAATGCTGAGTTTACCAAAGCTTTAAAAGATGGTAAATCTGGTGCTTCCACCATCGAGTTATTTGACGCAAGCGCATACACTACAAAATTTGCAGCTACTATTAAAAATTTTGATCCAGAAAAATTTATTGAAAAAAAGAAAATAAAAAAAATGGCTAGGTTTACACAACTTGGATTTTCGGCTGCAAAAATGGCTGTCGAAGATTCAGGACTTGATTTTTCTAAGGAAAATTTATCTAGAATCGGTGTTATAACAGGAACAGGAATCGGCGGTTTAGATGTAATCGAAGAAGAAGAGCAGGTTCTTTTAACAAAAGGCCCTAAACGAGTCAGTCCTTTTCTTATTCCTATGATAATTACAAATATGCTTCCGGGCGAAATAGCTATTAAATACGGTTTTACTGGACCAAATTATGCAATTACAAGCGCTTGTGCTTCTTCTAATAATGCCATGGGAGATGCCTTGAAACTACTTCGTACAGGCGATGCGGATGTAATGATTTCCGGTGGTGCAGAAGGAGCGATTGTTCCCTTAGGACTTGCCGGATTTTGCTCAATTAAGGCTCTTTCTCAAATGAATGACGAACCTAGTAAGGCCTCGAGGCCTTTTGACAAAACACGCGACGGTTTTGTGATGGGTGAGGGTGCTGGTATTGTTGTTCTTGAGACTTTGGAGCATGCGTTAAGCAGAGGCGCAAGAGTATATGCTGAACTTGCAGGGTATGGAACTTCTGATGATGCTTATCACATTACGGCTCCGGAACCTGAAGGTAAAGCTGTTGTGGCAGCCATGGAAAAAGCTATAGCTGACGCAGGCGTTTCTAAAGATGAAATTGACTATATAAATGCGCATGGTACTTCAACCGAGCTAAATGATAAAACTGAAACTTTTGCAATAAAAAAAGTTTTTGGCGACAGAGCGTATAAAATACCTGTCTCGTCAACAAAATCGATGACTGGACATTTGTTGGGTGGAGCTGCTAGCGTAGAGCTTGTGGCTACTGTTTTGGCAATGCTGGAAGGTTTTATACCTCCGACCATTAACTATGAAACTCCTG
>JAISRA010000095.1 GCA_031273885.1 Endomicrobium sp. | reverse complement strand
GAAAGGAACAAACATAGCGCCTATAACTTTTGGCGGTCATCATGAAAATGGTCTTAGACCTGGAACGGAAAATACTTCAGCTATCGTCGGACTTGCAAAGGCGTTCGAAATTTCAAACGTTAAAATTGAGGAAAATGGTAAATATATTTTTGCTTTAAGAGAAAGACTTAAAAAAGGTATTTTAGATACTATTCCAGATGTGATTATAAATGGTAGCGGTGTTGGAGCGACTTGTAATATTTTAAATGCAAGTTTTAATTATATAGAAGGAGAAGCCCTTCTTCTTATGCTTGACATGAACGGTATAGCAGTTTCTACTGGTTCTGCTTGTGCTTCAGGCACATCTGAACCGTCACATGTTTTATCTGCAATGTGTGTTGAACCTGTCGCAGCGCAAGGGGCAATTCGTTTTTCTTTCGGGTATGATAATACGCAAAGTGATGTTGACTATGTTCTTGAAGTCTTGCCAAAAGTTGTAGATAGTCTTCGTTCAATGTCCCCTGTTTGGAATAAAAGGATCAAAAAAAAGATTGAGAGTATATCTAAAAAATATAGTAAAATAAATGCGACTAGTGTTGGATTGTGGAGGGGATAATGTACGTCAATTTTGTAGCGGATTGGCCGGCATATGTATTTATGGCCTTGTTTATTATTTTCTTTGTATATATTATTGTTAGAGGTAGTTCTAAGCAAGATACCGAAAAGATTAAATCTAAAATTGTAAAATAAAAGTTTGTATTGTCAGTTAAGATGGTTGTGCTGGTAAAAATGGCAGGTATAACTTGGAGAATATATGTCTAATAGCTTTTCTTTTGATATTGTTTCTGAAGTAAATGTGATGGAAGTATACAACGCTGTCAATCAAGCACAGAAAGAACTTAAAAATAGGTTTGACTTTAAAAATAGTGAGTCGTCGATAGAATTAAATAAAAATGATAAAAGAATAACTTTTATTGCAGACGATGACTATAAACTGAAAGCTTTAAAAGATATTTTGGAGGGTAGGTTTGCTAAAAGAGGTATTTCAATTAGATCTTTAAATTACAAGTTGCAAGAAAGTGCTTTTGAAGGATACATAAGGCAGTCAGTTGAAATTGTTTCAGGGCTTCCGTTAGATAAAGCAAAAGAACTTGTAAAATTAATTAGAAATTCAAAAATAAAAGTTCAAACTCAAATAGATGGTGCAAAAGTTAAAGTAATTTCTCCTAACAAAGATGACTTGCAGCAATTAATACTCTATATAAAAGGAATATCTTTTCCATTGCCTTTACAGTTTGTAAATTACAGATAAAAAGGAATTGAATTTTTGCATATACCTCGAATAACAATTTTAATTAATTCAAGATAGTGCTTAAAAGCTGGATATAATATCTGCGAAAAAATTCATATTCATCATGTATTTAAAAAATAAAATTATTAATGTCGTATCTGAAAAAATTGTTTTTCCAGGACGTTCTCTATGTAGATGTTCAGATGGGATTGTTCTGTTTACAGATGGGCTTTTGCCCGGAGAATCTGCGGATGTTCTTGTAATAAAAGATAAAAAGACATTCAGAGAAGGTTTGCTGAAAAATATTAGTTCTAAGTCATGTGAGAGAATAGATTCTTTATGCTCGTCTTTTGGTGTTTGCGGAGGTTGTTCTTTTCAGAATATTCCTTATAAAAACCAGATTAAGTATAAACAAGGGTATGTATCAGAGCTTTTAAATTTTGCAGGTATAGAAATTTCAACAATATTAACCAGCTCTCAAATTTGGCATTACAGAAATAAAATGGAATTTAGTTTTTTTAACAAAAACAAAGATAATACTATAGATTTGGGGCTTCACCGGAGGGGAAGTTTTAATAAGTATGTTTCGGTTCCTTCTTGTTTTATAGCAGATAAAGATTTTTCGCAAGTTGTCGAAGCTATGAAAAGGTTAGCAAATAAAAACAATTTCACTGTGTACAACAATAAAACTCATAAAGGATTCTTCAAACAGTTGGTTTTGCGTAAAGCCCAAAATAACAATCAATTTCTTATTAACATAGTAACAAATGCTATTGATACTGAGTTTACGTTCTTAGATTCGTTTGTAAAAGAAATGAGTAAATTTGCGCAAAGTATTTATTGGACATTAAAAGACAGAATAATATCCGAAGCGGTTTTATCAGATAAATTGATTCTTGTGTATGGGAAATCATTTATTACCGAAAAGCTTAATATTCACAGCAAAGATTATTTTTTTAATATTTCTCCACTTTCATTTTTTCAGACAAATTCAAAAGGAACAGAAATTCTATATAACGAAGTTGTAAGACTTCTGAATCCTTCAATGGACGATATTTTACTTGATCTGTATTGTGGCGTGGGGACAATTGGTATTTCGCTGGCTTGCAGTGTTAAAAAAGTTATAGGTATTGAACAGCTGAGGCAAGCGATAGTAGATGCAAAAGAAAACGCTTTAATAAATAATATTTATAATACAGAATTTTACGTTTCATCAGTAGAAAACTGGGTTAAAGAAAATAATATTAGTTTTGATGTTATAGTTGTTGATCCTGCGCGCAGTGGTCTTGCCGTAGATGTTATTGGTTTTTTGATTGAATCAAAAGCAAAAAGAATAGTTTATGTTTCGTGTAATCCGTCGACATTGGTAAGAGATTTGCAAATTATTATTGAAAGTGCTAAATATAAAATCAAAGAAATTGTGCCAATCGATATGTTCCCTCAAACGTATCATGTAGAGGTTGTGGTTCTGTTGGAAGCTTTATAGATGTCGCAAGAAAGTATATATTAAATACAGAATGTGGATTATGAAACAATTTCAGAGTCTAGATTCTGATGTTTGGTTTTTGTTATTTTTTATATTAGTAAAATTATTGGAGATAGTTATTATGATGAAGTTATTAAAATTTTTATTTATTTTGTTGCTTGTTTTTATGGCAGATGTGGCGACTTATTGTGAAATGTTAACTCTGAACGATTACTTGAATATAGTTGTTAAAAATAACAATAAATTGAAGTCTTTACATTTAAACATTGATGCAGTAGAAGGAAAACTTAATGAAATAGAAACTATTTATTCGTATTTGTTAAGCGCAGGTATTAATTATCATGTAGACAAAAGCGGAAGACCTTATAACCAGCATGTAAAACTAAATGGTATTACAAATCTAAGCTATGACGCAAGTGTTAGTAGGCAGTTTTCTACTGGCACTCAAGTTTTGTTTGGTTTTAATGGTTCAGGCAGTAAATATAAATATGCAGGTGGTTTGTTGCGCGATATGGAAGATTATGACGTAAGAGACATAGCTCCTTTTGTGAAGTTGCAGCAGTCGTTATGGAAAAATATAAATGGCGTATATACAAAGGCAAATATTGCAAAGGCAAAAGCAAGTGCAAAATCTGCTTTGTATTTGTTGGAATATAAAAAACAAAATGTTTTGTTCAATGCAAAACTTGCATACTGGAATTTATCTTATGCAAAAAAAGTTGTGGATTTTAGAAAAATGTCTTTAGATAGAACAGAAAAGATTTTGAGTTGGAATAATAAAAGATATAATATGGACTTAGCTGAGAAGTTAGATTTGTTACAGTCTCAGGCTGCTGTAAAATTAGGAGAGTTAAATTTAAGGCTTGCTTATGAGGAAGAGAATAGAGCAAATAGAGTGTTTAATCAATACTTAAATATTAGTGATGATAAAGTTAAATATGATATTGAAAAGTTTGAAGATAAAGCAAAGGACCTTAAGGATGGTGGCAATAATAAAGAACTTGAAAAAAAAAGCAGAAGAGCAGATGTCCTCGCTGCTTTAGAAGATGTTAGGGGTGCTTTCTATGATCAAATATTCTATAGGAAAACCGCAGGTGCTGATTTGGTTTTAAGCGGTCAGATTGCTCTTAATGGACTTGAACAGTCTATTAATGAAGCATTGCGACACATAATAAGAGCTAACACACCATCTTATTATGTCGGACTGAGATATACGCTACCTTTAGATTTTAAACTTAGGAGAGCTGTGAATCGAGGTTATGAAGCGGCAAAAATTGCAGCTCAAAAATCTGCTGAAGATGCGGAAGTTAAAGAAAATGACGATTGGCTTCAACTTCTAGATAATTGGAACAATGCCAAACTTCGTCTTGATCTTGCCATTGAGATAGAAAAAATACAGCAGCAAAGACACGAAGAAAATAAATATCTCCTAGAAATGGGAAGAAGTACAACGTATCTTGTTTTGCAAAGCGAACAGGCTTTAGACGATGCCGGGTTAAATTGTTTAAATGGCGTATTAGAACTTATACGAATATATGAGCAGGTAGAAGCCTTTTATAATTATAAAATCTAAATAATAGGTTAAATTTTTTGTCCCTATTGCCCGTGTGGGAAGGGTGTGTTCTGTGTTCTTAGGTATGTCCTTAGAATAAAAATTGTGATAAATTAAAGGAATAAAAGTATGGATTTAGCAAAGAAATCGATTAAACGCCCAACTTTCGTAATGGCTATGTTAGTGACTGTACTAATTTTAGGCGTTATATTTTCAGGTAAGCTTAGCGTAAGAATGTTTCCTGATGTTGAGTTCCCTTACGTGGTTGTTGTCACTGCTTATCCGGGAGCAAGTATAACAGAAATTGAGCAGCTTATTACGAAGCCGGTAGAGGACGCCATAAGCGGTGTTTCAGGACTTAAACACGTTCAATCTATAAGTCAGGATAATATGTCTGTTGTGTTTGGCGAGTTTGAACTTTCAAAAAATCCAGATATTGCAGCTCAAGGGGTGAGAGATAAAATAAGTCAGATAAGACTTGATCTACCTGATGGAATAAAAGAACCTGTAATAATAAAAGCTGATATAAACAATATGCCCATTGTTTCATTGAGCGTGAAAGCAAGGAATATGACTCCTAAACAATTGTATGATTTTGCTAACAATGTGGTTTCTAAAGATTTTGCTCAGGTTTCGGGAGTATCTGAAGTAAAAATTTTGGGCGGATTAAAAAGAGAAATTCATATAAATGTAGATAGAGAAAAACTTAAAAAACATGAACTTGTGCTCACATCTCTTGCCGGCAAAGTAAAATTAAATTCTTTAAATATTCCTTCCGGAAAGGTTAACAAAGGTTCTGAAGAAATAGCGTTTAGAACTGTAGGTGAGTTTAAATCTGTACAACAAATAAACGATGTTGTTATAAGTTTTGTAGGAAATGACAGGTTTGTTACGGTAAAAGACATTGCAGAAGTTGAAGATGGTGTTGAAGCTGAAACCTCAAGAGCAAGAATTAATACAAAAGAGGGCGATACAGTAATGTCGGAGCCAGCTCTTTTGTTGAATATTTACAGACAAGCTAAAGGTAATGATGTCGCTGTGTCATATGGTATAAATAAAAAAATAACAGAAGTAAATGAAAAATATAAACAGTATCCAGGTAGTCCACAGCTTACAATGATTTCTGATGTTTCCCATG
>JAISRA010000099.1 GCA_031273885.1 Endomicrobium sp. | reverse complement strand
GAATAATTTATATTTGCAACACCTTTAGAATTTCTTGACTTAATAAAATTTCCTCTCATAGCTACAACAACATTTCCTATTTGGCTACCTGCAGTTTTTTCGGTCGCTTCAAAGATTTTGCCAATAGCTAACGAAGTTTCTTGTATATTAATAACGGCACCTGCCTTGATGCCATCACATGGAATAGAAACTGCGCCAAGAATTTTTACTACTCTTGCATCTTCGTCACGTACTCCAGCAACGCAATATATATGATTACTACCGATATCAAGACCTGCTATAATAGGTTTTTTTGGCATTATTCATAAGTCCTTTAAAATTTAGAATTTTGATATTCCGCTTCTACTATTGGTTTTACAGTAGCTCTTCCTGAACGATAAAGAGTCATATATATATATTTTATCTGCTTATATTTAGCCATAGCATCAGCATAAATTTTTTGAAATTTCTTAAATTTACAAGCTAAATGTTCCGGCATTTCTTTACCCCAAAAAACTATTGTATTATTGTTCATAACAAAAATTATATCATCTGCACCACTAAATCTTATTTCTGAAATATTAACGAGAAAGTCACCACAAACAGAATTAAATCTTTTAATAAAACTTAAAATCTGTCTCCTTTCATCGCTGGATTTATAAGTAATTTTTGGGATTTTTATTGTACTCATAAGACCGCGTAAACAAAATGGTTTATCATCAAAATCTATCCCAAACAACGTACCGTTATGCACTACAAAAGCTTCAGGAGTTCTCTCATAGAGTCTAACTTTTACTTTTTGCCAATGTCTGCTGATCACAATATTTTTTAGCTCAGGCTTTAATTTTTTTATCTCCTCTTCGGCTTCTGACAAGTTAATTTTCAGAAGATTATCGCCAGTCTTAAAAGGAAGAAGTTCTTTTATCTCTGCCTTGGTAACATTTTTTGTCCCGACAACTTCTATATCTTTTATAATAATTTTATCAAATTTATAGGCAATATTAAGCAATTTTTTGCCACAAAAAGAAATTAATAAAATAGACACAAACAACAGCAAAAGGAAGAAAAAAAAATTAATAACTTTTATGCTTTTTTTTCTATTGCTAGAATGCAAACAACCTCTGCTTGTTCTACTTATATTGGTATTGATATATTTGTAAACATAGCGCTTCTTTTTAGACATTTTTATAACGCGCTCTCTACAATTTTTAAAACCAAGCTTTCAAAATCATACCCTACGGCTTTAGCGGCATCAGGCAACAACGAAGTAATAGTCATTCCAGGTATGGTATTATTTTCCAGCACCCAGACATTATCACCATTATCTACGATCATATCAACACGAGATATTGCCTTGCATTTAAAAACTTTATATATCTTCTCAGCATAATTTTGCGCCGTTTTATAAGCTTTATTACTTATGCCTGCAGGGATTATATGTTTTGAACAGCCCTCTTGATATTTTGATTTAAAATCATAAAATTCCCCTTTAGGTACTATCTCAATAACAGGCAACGCATTTCCATATAAAACATTCACCGTTATTTCTTTACCACGTATAAACTGTTCAAGTATCATCTCTTTATCATATTTGAACGCCTCTCTTACAGCATCTGTAAATTGCGAAGTTTTTTTTACTATTGTTACACCTATTGTAGAACCTTGAGACACAGGCTTTACTACAACAGGATATTTTTTTACCTCAGGTAGAACCTCAAACTTCTTTAATGTTTTCCATTCAGGCGTTAAAATATTTTCATACTGAAAAAGTTTTTTAGAAGTATCTTTATTCATAGAAGCCGAACACGCAAAAACACCGCAACCTGTATAAGGAACGCCTAATATTTCCAGCATGCCTTGAATTGTTCCGTCTTCACCAAATCGTCCGTGCAAAGCTACATAAGCGATATCTATTTTTTCTTTTTTGATCTTTTCTGCAACATTCCTATCTACGTCTATACCGCACACATTAACACTTAATTTTTTAAACGCATTTAAAACTGCTGTGCCTGAAGCAATAGATATATCTCTTTCACTTGAACGTCCACCGTACAAAACGCCTATTTTTCTATTCTTCAGTTATGACAATATATCAGACTTATTCATTTTATTATTCTTATTTCTGTTTCAAGATTTATATTAAATTCTTCTTTCACTTTTGCTTTCACTAACTTAATCAGAGATACAACATCTTTTGCTGATGCTCCGCCTGTATTTACTATAAAATTCCCATGAACTTCTGAAATCTGCGCTCCGCCTGCACGAATTCCTTTCAATCCTAATTTTTCAATCAATTCCCCAACGCTGCAACCATCAAGATTTTTAAATATACTGCCAGCGCTAGGCATGATTAAAGGCTGTGTTCTTAAACGTTTCTTCATACTCTCACAAATCATTTCTAGATTATCATTTTCTATATCTTTTTTCAAGAAAAAACTAACGCTCGTAATTATGCAGTTTCCAAGTCCACTTTTTCTGTAACTAAATGCTATTTTTTCTTTATTTATAGATTCTTTTTTTAAATTTTTATACACTTCTACATTCTTTACAAACGATCCGATCCATTTATTCTTACTACCCGCATTCCCAAAAACTGCCCCTCCAACTGTTCCTGGAATTCCAGCTGTACATTCAAGTCCTGTTAAATTATTTTTTATAGCAGTATTTAAAACATCTGACATCAACGCCCCACTACCGCTTAAAATTTCTTCATTGAAAACAGAAATTTCTCTAAACGTCCCTGTAAGAGAAATAATCGTTCCCCTATACCCTTCATCTGGAAAAAGAACATTTGTGCCGCTACCTAATATAAAATAAACATTCTTTTTATTTTTAACGTTGTTTAAAAAAATAAGCAAAGCCTGTTCATTTGGAATTTCAACAAAAAAATCAACCGGACCACCAATTTTAAACGAACAATGCTCAGAAAGAGGTTCATCTTTTAAAATCCTACAACCTAAAGAAGATAATGTTTGAATTAAATTAGAGTCAATAGCTCTTCTCCTTGTTTCCATACATCGCCTGCACCTAGAGTTAATACTATATTGCCGGCAGAAAGGATTTTTGAAAGTTTCTCTATACCTGAAAATTTTTCAGCTTTGCATTTATTATTTATTAGACTTTTTAATATAAGATCGGAAGTTATGCCCTTTATAGGCTGTTCTCCTGAAGAATAAATATCTAAAACTTCTACAAAATCTGCGTCTGAAAAACTTTTTCCAAATTCTTTAAACAGATTTTTCGTCCTTGTGTATCTGTGAGGCTGAAATAAAACAGTAAGCTTGCGTTTAGGCCAGAAATGCTTTATGGCTTTTAAAGTAGCTGTCACTTCAGTTGGATGATGTCCATAATCATCGATAACTGTAATTCCGTTTTTTTCACCTTTTATTTCAAGTCGTCTGCCTACTCCGTCAAATTTATTTATCGCTTTAGAAATTAAACCAAACGGTATGTCAAGTTTCAATCCAACGCCTATAGATGCAAGAGAATTTAATATATTGTGTTTACCAAAAATTTTTATACAAACATTGCCGATTTTTTTACCCATATAAATAACATCAAAACTTGTACAATTTTTCAGCATTTTTATATTTAACGCTTTAATATCAGGATTTCCTGCAAATCCATAAGTAATGTATTTTCTTGTAATCTTAGGTATTACTTCTTTTACAATTGCGTTATCAGAACAAATTATTGCAACACCATAAAATGGAATAGAGTTTATGTGTTTTACAAAAGCTTCCTTCAAATTTTTCATATTTCCATAATAATCTAAATGGTCATTATCTATATTCGTTACAACAGTAATAACAGGTGACAGCTTTAAAAAGGATCCATCTGACTCATCTGCTTCTGCAACAATGTAAGAGCCCTTGCCAAGCCTTGCATTAGCCTTAAGATTTTTTAGTCTTCCTCCTATAACAACTGTAGGATCAAGACCGCCTTCATCTAAAATAAGCGAAGTAAGTGATGATGTTGTTGTTTTGCCGTGCGTTCCGGCTATTGTTACAGCATATTTTAATCTAGCAAGTTCAGCAAGCATCTCTATGCGTGGCACTACAGGAATTTTTCTCTTTAAAGCAGCAATAACTTCAGCATTGTTTTTTTTTACTGCTGTGGAAGCAACAACAACATTTGCAGATTTTACATTTTTCACATTGTGCCCAATATAAATTTTTGCTCCTATTTCTTTAAGATGCTCTGTAACATCTGTTTTTTTTAAATCAGAACCTGAAACATTATGTCCCAAATTTATTAAAACTTCAGCGATTCCAGACATTCCTGACCCACCAATACCTATAAAATGAATATTTTGATTTTCCCTAAACATTTATTTCCCCTCATTGCTTACGGCAAATTTGCTTTAAAACGCTACACAGCCACACTTAAAACTCAAATCTATGTCCTACTTTTACTAAATCATTCCGTCATTCAAATATTACATCACACCCATGCGACCACGTGAATTGAAATATGATAAAGCATTATACAAAGTCGTGAAATCTGTAAATTCAGATATAAACGTCTTTCCCTGCATATTTAGAATAAAAGACAATGCGATTTTGCAAAAAAGTTTTATAATGTATAAAATGGAAGACTCAAAGAATAAGAAAATAAATTTACCATACAATGATCGTCGCATAAAAACCGCTCAATCATTATTATATTGAACAAAAAGCTAAAATAAATAATACAACAAAAATTACCCATCACGTAAAAACTTCACGTTGGGATAATTTTGGGGAGGTTATTTAAACTGAATATTCACAACAAAAAATAATCCAACCTTATCCCACCTACAATCTTATATATTTAGATCTAAATCTATAATAATTTTTTTATTTTGTTATTTTAAGAGCGCATTTATCAATTTCCTTAATCTATTGGGAATTTTTATGCTTGCAGTAATTCTTCTAAAACTTAGTAAATTAAGTTTAACACAATAGACTTTTGCAACAACTTACCATTTTATTTTGCTGATACGATCTAAAGCTTCTTTAATTCTTGGCACACATACAGTAAGAGCAAACCGAACATATCCTTCCCCACTTTTACCCATACCATTACCCGGAGTACATATTATAGCCGATTCATCAAGAAGTTTTGAAACAACCTGTGACGACGTATATCCATTTGGAACTTTTGCCCATACATAAAATGAAGCTTTTGGTAAATTTACACTCCAACCCAATCTTTTCAACCCTTCCACTAAAATATCTCTGCGATTTCTATATACTTCCCTAGAATTTTCAACACATTCCTGTGAGGATGTAAGCGCCGTAATCGCGGCTTCTTGAACAGCCTGAAAAACACCGGAATCATAGTTACCCTTGACTTTAGCAATACCTGAAACAACTTCTTTATTACCACAAACCCAACCTATGCGCCAGCCGGTCATATTATAAGTTTTTGAGAGAGAATGAAATTCTATACCAACTTCTTTAGCTCCAGGAAATTCAAGAAAACTAGATGGTCTTTCATTTTCATCGTAATATATTTCCGAATATGCAGCGTCCGCTGCGACAATTATATTATTCTTTTCTGCAAACTCTATGAGCTTCAAATAGAATTCCTTAGAGGCAACTGCCGCTGTTGGATTATTAGGGTAATTTACAAAAATAATTTTTGCTTTTTTTATAACCTCCACAGGAATTTCGCTTAAATCAGGTAAAAAATTATTTTTTTCAAGCAAAGGCATGAAGTAAGGAACACCATCAGTAAAAATTGTACCTGTGCTATACACAGGATAACCTGGTTCAGGTATCAAAACTACATCTCCAGGATTTACAAAACCTAAATGCACGTGCCCTATCCCTTCTTTAGAACCAATCAGGGCACATACTTCATCGGCATTTAAGCAAACGTCAAACCTTTTTTT